>JACOTK010000284.1 GCA_016178435.1 Actinomycetota bacterium | reverse complement strand
GTCGGATCGTTCGCCACCAGCGGACGTCTCGCCGCCGAGAGCGCCGCCCTGGTGATGGCCGCACTCGAAGCAGCACAGCATGTCGCAACCGAGCAGGCCCCAGCCGAGCACGAACCTGTGGACAAAGGTGGTCCAGCGGGACTACCTGACGGCAATCTGACAGCAAAGCCCGACGTGGCAGCGACGAATGCCGACGCGCTCGTGATGATGGACTCGATGACAAGGGCGATCTCCTTGCGATCCGCCCAATGGCGACACGCTCCATCGTCGCCGCGGTCATCACCGCCGCTCACACGGCGCGGCCATCGAGCACCTCAACCGCAGGGACGGCCTGCGGATCAACCCCGAGACCTGCATCCCCCATTGCTACGGCGATCGACTCGATCTCGACCACATCATCACCGGCCTGTGGCACACCGATCATCCACCCGGGTGGAACTGAGAGGGTCGTCGCGCCTGGCGGTTGTGCCGGTGGTGCGGGCCGTGGTGCGCGCAGGAACGTGGCGACACGCACGGACGTGGGCGACGAAAGGTCAGACCTGCGGGTCGCTCGGGTGGTCGCCCGGGAAGTCGTGACCGTCGCGTATCGCGGGATCAGGCCAGGGGGTTGTGGCGCCAGGGGCTATGGCCCGGGGGGTCTCGTCGATACTCGAGCTGAGCAGCGTTTCGAGATGAATGATCTCGTGGTGGGCCGCCTCGATCGCGCTGAGGCGCTCGTCGATGGCCACGAGTGCCGTCGCCGATGCTGTGCCCGGTCGGGATGATCCGCCGGTCATGATCGCGAGGCGCCCGGCAAGTTCCTCGAGGTGAGCAACCTGTGGCTCGATGAGGTCCAGGAGTCGACGCCCCACCCCTCGTCCCATGTGGCTCGTGGCGACGAGTTGATCGTCGAGCACGATGGCTTCCTGGATGATGTCCCGGGTGAGCTTGGTTACCTGGTGATTGGGCGGGACGCGATGGGCATTTGCCGAGGAGCAGGACTGGACCATCCGTATGACGCCGAGTACCCGGCGGTGGAGCCGAGCGGCCTTCCTCGGCGACAGGACCCAGGTCGCCGGAGCCAGTGAGGGAAAGTCGGGGTCCAGCTGCGGGGCGTTCTTGTGCTTTTGCCAAACGAAGAGGGCAGCCACGCTTCCCATGGTAGTCACAAGCCCGAGCGCGATCGAGGCGGCCAACAGCATGCCTGGTAGTTCGTCGGATGGGCCCATCGATCCTGCCCGCCTACGATGGGCCGATGTCCAGGTACCGCTGCGCCGCGTGTGGCAACCTCACCCGCTTCGATGTCGTGGTCACCCGCCGGCTGAAGGCTTATTACCACTTCACCGTCGGGGGCGACCTCAACCTGGAGGACGAGGAGATCCTCGATGAGGTCTTCGATGAGGTGACCTGTCGCTGGTGCGGATCGGGCAAGGCCATCGAGGTCATCGAGCAGGAATCCACGGCCTGAGTCCCGGACAGGGCCGACTCGACGACCCGCTTGCGAACCGATGGTCAGGTTGGGTGATGCATGTGATGCGGGACGATGAGCATCATGCGCACCACGGTTGCCATCGATGATCACCTCTTGGCATCGGCCAAGGACGAGGCCCGCACGCGGGGGTTGACCCTGGGCCGGCTGATCGAAGAGGCGCTGCGTCATGAGCTCGCGCGCCGGAGTGAATGCGAAAGCGTGCCAAGGCCTGCTGTCCCGGTATTTCGTGGGGGAGGGGGTGTGCGTCCCGGTGTCGACATCAGTTCGAACCGAGCACTTTACGAGGCGCTGGATGACGGCCGGCTTATCGAGCAGTTGCGATGATCCTCCTTGATGTCAACGTCCTCCTCGCTGCACATCGGGTCGACCATCCTCATCATGAAACCGTGCGGCCATGGTTTGACGGGCTGCTCGCAGGCGACGAGGCCTTCGCGGTTCCCGACACGGTGTGGGCCTCGTTCATCCGCCTTGCGACGAATCGACGCATCTTCATCGTGGCGACGCCACTGGAGGAGGCGTTCGCCTTTTTGAGGGCAACGCGCTCCCAGCCGCACCATGTTGCCGTAGTTCCCGGTGAACGGCAGCTCAGGCTGTTCGAGGAGCTTTGCACCAAGGCCGAGGCGACCGGTGATCTCACTCCCGATGCCTATCTTGCGGCCGTGGCCATCGACAACGGCTGTGGGCTTGGCTCCCTGGATCGTGATTTCGCACGATTCACCGACCTTCGCTGGGTGCGCCCGGGCGAGTAGCCGCATCCGGTGTCACACCGCCTCGGTAGGTTGCGTGCGTCGGTGAACGGCCAGTCGGTGAACGGCGACGCGAGGAGGTTTGCGATGGTGACGACAATCAGGTCCACGACGATTGATTGCGGGGAGTGCGTGATGGAGGGGTCCGACGCATGTGGCGACTGTGTGGTCACATTCCTGTGCGGGCGCGAACCGGGTGAAGCGGTGATCATCGATGTCGACGAGGCGAGGGCACTGCGGACCCTCGGTCGAGCGGGGCTGGTTCCCCACCTTCGCCACCGGTCCGCCGTTGACCGTCGAGAGGCCGGCTGACAAGGCGCCCGGGCCAACCGGGCGGCGCTGAGTTCTGGGGCCGTCGCACTACGCAGTGGTACCTTCGTAGGCAGGATGGCTCGATCAGCGGGCCCATTGTCGGAGTGCAGCGTGCAGAAGCTTCACCTTGTCGGGCCCACCTCGGAGCTGGACGGATTGATATTCAGCACCCGCAAGGGTGCCAAGTCGGGCGGCTACGTCATCAAGCTCGACGCGCCCATGCTTGATGCCGTAGCGGAACTATCGCCCCAAAATGGGGTCGAGAGCCGTGGAGTGGCGTCGTCGACGCCCCAGCGCAACCGCGCGAGGCGTGCAACCGACAAGAGGCGTGCAACGGACCAGAATGGTCAGGGGTCCGGCGTCAACCATGACCTCGGCGCTCCGAGCCTTCCTGCCAGCCTGTTGACGCCTCGCCAAATGCAGGATCGTCTGCGTGCGGGCTGGTCCATCGCCGAGGTGGCAGAGGCTGCGGACGTTGCGATCGAGTGGGTGAGTCGGTTTGCCGCCCCGGTGATTGCCGAACAGGCGAGGGTGATCAGCCGGGCTCGGGAGCTGGTGTACGACAAGCCTCGTTTCGGTCTTTCCGGTCATCCGGTCGGTTCCGCTGTCCGGCGCAATGTGGCCGAGCGGGGCATTCATCTCGCCGACGATGAGTACGACGCGTGCTGGGGGGCACACCAGGTCGAGGAAGGCATGTGGCTGGTCACGTTCGGCTACACGTCGAGGGGTCGTGCCCAACAAGCCGAATGGCTGGTGGATCTTGACGCAAACGAGCTGTCGTCCCGCAACCGCCTGGGAGCTCAACTCGCGTATGTCAAGGGCCGGGCACGCTCGAAGGCGACAAGCCTGACTCCCAGGCCTGCCACCAGGCGGTCGGCGGCACGGAAGAAGCCCGCTTCCGCGAAGAACAAGTCCGGTGCTGCCAGGAAGGCTGCGCCCACCAGGAAGGCTGCGCCCACCAGGAAGGCTGCGCCCACCAGGAAGGCT
>JACOTK010000222.1 GCA_016178435.1 Actinomycetota bacterium | reverse complement strand
GCCGGGCTGGTCCATGTCGATCACGAAGTAGGTGACGCCCTTGTGCTTGGGCACGTCGACGTTGGTGCGGGCAATGAGGATGCCCCACTTCGAGAACTGGGCGCCGGAGGTCCACACCTTTTGGCCGTTGACGATCCACTCGTCGCCGTCACGCACCGCCCGGGTTGAAAGGCTGGCCAGGTCCGAACCCGAACCGGGCTCGCTGAAGAGCTGGCACCACACCTCTTTGCCCGACACCATGGCGGGAAGGAAGCGTTGCTTCTGCTCATCAGTGGCGTGGTTGACGATGGTGGGGCCGGCCATCATGATGCCGATGCCACTGGGGGGCCCGTAGGCGCCGACCCGCTTGCGCTCCTGGGCGACGATCGCCGCCTGATCGGAGTTGAAACCCTTGCCGAACCACTCCTCGGACCACGTGGGAAGACCCCAACCGGACTCGGCGAGACGCTCCCACCACTCACCCAGCGTGAGCTCCGGGTCCCAGTTCTTGTCGAACCAGGCGCCGGCCTCGGCGCGGATCGCCGCTGACGCCGCGTCCTCGATGACCTCAACTTCGGGCATGAATTCCCTCCCTTTCGAACGATGCTTCGGTCATTCTCGTCCGACCGAGGTTGATCGTGCAACACGAGACGCACGGTGTCTCGTCGCGCTACGCTCCCAACAAGGCCGACACGGGCCGGTCGAACAACCGGGGGGTTCTCGTCATGACCGCAGGCTTCTTCAATTTCGCCATCGAGCAGCCCGATGGCCTGGCGGTCGTCGACAAGCGCCGTCAGCTGACCTGGGCTCAGTTCGACGAGCGGGTGAACCGGATCGCCCACGTCATGCTCGACGCCGGCATCGCTCGCGGTGACCACATCGCCATGTTGATGGGCAACCGGAGCGAGTTCAGCGAGGTCCTGGGCGCCGCCATCAAGCTCGGGGTGCAGATGACCCCGGTCAACTACCACTTCACCGGCGAGGAGGCTGCCTATGTCGTGGAGAACTGCGATGCCAAGGCGCTGATCGTCGATGAGACCTACCTCGCCGCCGGCGAGCACTGCGCAACGATTCCGGCCCTTCGGCTCAAGGTGGTGACGGGTGACGTGGCCCGTGGTCCCTTCCAGCCCTACGAGCCCGCCATTGCGGCAGCTTCGGCCGATCGTCTGCCCCTCGACGGCGAGCCGGGCGGCTTCATGCTGTACACCTCGGGCACCACCGGGCGGCCCAAGGGCGTGAACCGGTCGATGGCGCCTCCCGGGGCAACCGTCGAGGGGCTCATCTCGATGCTGGCGATGATGGGCCAACCGCTCGGCGTCCAGCCCGGCGGCGCACACCTCCTGACCGGGCCGCTCTATCACGCTGCCCCCCTGGGCTTCAGCTCCATGGCCTTCAACCAGGGCAACACCTTGATCATGATGGACAAGTGGACACCCGAGGAGACCCTCGAGCTGATGACCAGGTGGAAGATCACCAACACCCACCTGGTGCCCACGATGTTCGTGCGCCTGTTGCGTCTTCCCGACGAGGTCAAGGCCGCGTTCGACCCCTCGCACCTCCAGGCGGTCATCCACGGCGCCGCCCCTTGCCCGTTGTGGGCCAAGGAGCAGATGATCGAGTGGTGGGGCCCGGTGATCAACGAGTACTACGGAGCCACCGAGGGTGGCATCACCACCATCACGGCCGAGGAGTGGCTCCAACACAAGGGCTCGGTCGGCAAGGCATCGGTCATGTTCGACGTCGAGATCCGCAACGACGAAGGTGATCTGATGCCCGTCGGCGAGACGGGCACGGTGTACTTCCGCTCCAAGATGAGCCCCAACACCTTCGAGTACTACAAGGACGAGGCCAAGACGAAGGAGGCCCATCTCGAGCCGGGCGTCTTCACCCTCGGCGATGTCGGGCGCGTCGACGAGGAGGGCTACGTCTGGCTCACCGATCGCAAGAAGGACCTGATCATCTCGGGGGGCGTCAACATCTACCCCGCGGAGGTCGAGCAGGCCCTCTCGACACATCCGGCCATCGCCGATGCCGCGGTGTTCGGCATTCCGAACGAGGAGTGGGGCGAGGAGGTCAAGGCTGCCGTCGAGTTGCTCCCCGGCTTCAAGCCGTCACCGGAGCTCGAGGCCGAGCTGATCGAGCACTGCCGCAACAACATCGCGCACTTCAAATGCCCTCGTTCGGTCGACTTCGAGGATGAGTTGCCCCGCCACCCGACCGGCAAGCTCTACAAGCGTCTGTTGCGCGATCGATACTGGCAGCGCGAAGCCCGCATGATCTAACCCGTCGATCCCATCGCTCACCCACAACAAACCGCAACCAAAGCCAGGAGAATCGTCATGGATGCCCGAACCCCCGTCGTCGTAGGAGTTGGACAGGTCACCAACAACACCGACCGCCTCGTCGAGCCCCTGGACCTGATGGAACAGGCCGCTCGACTTGCCATCGCCGACGCGGGCGGGTCCATCGCGTCACGCATCGGATCGGTCGACGTGGTCAACATCCTCTCGCATCGCTACACGACGGCGGCGGGCTCGCTGGCCTCTCGGCTGGGATTGCCCGACGGAGCACGGCGCTACACCGCCATCGGGGGCAACACGCCCCAGTACCTGGTCGCCCAGGCGTGTGACGCCATCGCCGCCGGCACCGTCGACGCCGTCCTGATCGTCGGAGCCGAGGCGGGAGGGTCCGGTCGGCGAGCCCGCAAGCTCGGCGTCGATCTCGAGGCCACCGGCGTCGAGGGCCTTGGGCCCGACACCCCGCTGGGCACGGAACGCAACGGCGTCGGGCCGGCCGAGATGGCAGCCGGACTCTTCGCACCGGTGATGGTGTACCCGATCTTCGAGAGCGCACTCGCCGCTCGCGCCGGTCGCTCGCCGGCCGAGCAACGCGCCTGGCTGGGCAGGATGATGGCACCCTTCACCGAGGTGGCTGCCACGCACCCCGACCTGGCCTGGTTCCCAACCGCCCGCACGCCCGAGGAGCTGTCCACCGTCACCGCCGACAATCGCCTGGTCGGCGAGCCGTACACCAAGCTGCTCAACAGCATCATCGAGGTCGACCAGGGCGCGGCGATCCTGGTCGCATCGGCCGAGGCAGCCGAGGCAGCCGGCGTCGCCCGTGATCGCTGGGTGTTCCCATGGGCATCGGCGGACTGCAACGACGTGTTCCTGCCCGCCGAACGCCCGGACATCTCGCGCTCGCCCGCCATCGCCGCTGCCGGCGCCGCCGTGTTCGCAGCGGCAGGTGTGGGAGTCGGCGACCTCGCCACCATCGATCTGTACTCGTGTTTCCCGTGTGCCGTCGAGATGTCGGCGGAGGCCCTCGGGCTGGACTGTCTCGACCCACGAGGCCTGACGGTCACCGGTGGTCTCCCCTACTTCGGTGGCCCGGGCAACAACTATGTCAGCCACTCCATCGCGACAACCGTCGACCTGTGTCGTCAGACCCCGGCCGACATCGGCCTCGTGACCGGGCTCGGTTGGTACGTGACCAAGCATGCCGTGGGACTCTATTCGGCCACGCCACCACCGAACGGCTGGCAGCACCCGGACATGACCGCGGAGCAGGCCCGCATCGACGCGACGGCCATCGAGGTGGTCGGCGACGTGAGCGGGGTGGCCGAGGTGGAGGGCATGACCGTGCTGCACGATCGGGTGCAGGGGCCGACCGCTGCGCCGATCTTCGCCCGCTTCGCCGACGGCCGCAGGGTGGTCGCCGCTGCAGCGAGCCCGGAGCTCGCCGCGTCGCTGGCCGGAACAAGCCTCGTCGGCCAGAAGGTGACCATCACCGCTGCGAGCGGTGGCGCTCCCACCTACGAGGTCTCGTAGGTCCAGATCTCCGGTAGTTCCCGATCTCCACGGTTCGTAGACGCGACGTGGTCATGGTCCACAATGGTGGGCCATGACCACGATCTTTGACGACCTGCTCGCCACCAACAAAGTCTGTGCAGCCTCCTACGACGGCGCCGGGCTGTCGAGAACGCCCGCTCGACACCTCGCGATCGTCACCTGCATGGACACCCGCATCGATCCGATCGGGCAGCTGGGGCTCAAGCGGGGCGACGCCCACATCCTGCGCAACGCTGGTGGACGGGTCAACGACGACGCTCTTCGATCACTGGTGCTCTCGGTGCAGCTGTTGGGCGTCACCGCCATCGCCGTCATCGGCCACACCGATTGCGCCACGGCCAAGATCACCAACGAGTCGGTACGAGCCACGTTGATCGAGAAGGGAGTCGATCCCGGGGTCGTCACCGACCTCGATGTGCACCCGGTCGGTGATCAGCAACAGGCCATCCGTGACGATCTGGCGCTCCTGGCTTCATCACCGCTCCTCCCCCACGATCTCGCCCTTGCCGGTTTCATCTTCGATGTCGAGACCGGCGAGCTCGAACCGGTCTCGAGTTAATCGAACAAACCCTGGGTGCCGATCGGCACGGCCATGCCGAGGTGGGCATAGGCGGCCGGAGTTGCCACTCGACCACGTGGGGTCCGCATGAGCATGCCCTGTT
>JACOTK010000221.1 GCA_016178435.1 Actinomycetota bacterium | reverse complement strand
GTGACCCCGACGCCAACGCCGACCTGGCCAAGGTGGCCCGCCTGGTGTGGGACGGCCGAGGCATCGGTTGGGTCGAGCCCGCCTTCATCTCCCTCGCGAGTCCGTCGGTGCCCGAGGGGCTGGAGCGATGCCGTCGTCTCGGCGCCCGTCACATCGTGGTCATACCGTACTTCCTGTTCACCGGCGTGTTGGTCGATCGCATCCGTGACCAGGCCGGCGAGTGGGCGAAGGATCACCCCGAGGTGAACCTCATCGCCGGTCCCCATCTCGGCTGCGACCCCCGTCTCGCTCGACTCGTCATCGAGCGTTTCCATCAAGCCGGCGAGGGGACCGGCGCTCGACCAAACTGTGACTGTTGTGTCTATCGGGTCGCCCTTCCCGGTCACGAGGCCAAGGTCGGCCTACCGTTGCGGGCGGCCCAACACGACCACGGCCATCGACATGAACACGACCAGTCGAACGACCACCAGCATCGAGGGGAGGTGAACAACAACCATGGAACACACCGAGCAACTTGAGCGGATCAAGGTTCCCGCCCTGGCATGGATCCTCGTGGCGATCGCCGCGATCGGCGTCTATGCCGTCTCGATGGACAATGGCGCGCTTTTGGGCAACATGGCCGGCACGGCACATGAGCTCTTTCACGACGCCCGCCACTTCGTCGGCGCTCCCTGCCACTGAGGCCAGGGTTCGCCCTGCCACCGGAGCAGGAAATGACATCCGAAGGAGCACTGCCGCATCGGCGGACGTTCCTCCACGCCGACGAACCGGTCCCGGGGTGGGGTCACCGGGCCCCACCCCGCCTTGCTCTGCACGTCACACCTTCACACCGGAGAAAGATCCATGACGCGATATCTGCGCAACGGCGCCATAGCCGGCATCGGCGGAGGGGCTGCACTCGCCCTGTTCCTGGTGCTGGTGGGCGAATCGTCCATCAGTGATGCGATCGCCATCGAGGAGGCCGGCGGCCATGGCGGCGACGCCATGTTCAGCCGTACGGTGCAACTGGTCGGTGGCGGTATCGGTTCGCTCCTCATCGGCGCCGCGCTGGGCGCCATCTTCGGCACCGTCTTCGCCGCCACCCGGCATCGCCTGCCCGGCGGGGAGGACTGGCAGCGCTCGCTCTGGCTGGCGGCAGCGGCATTTGTGACCATACAACTTGTGCCGGCCATCAAGTACCCGTCGAACCCACCCGCCGTCGGCGACCCCGACACCGTTGGACAACGCACGGGACTCTACGTCCTGCTCGTCGCCTTCATGGTCATCACCGGCCTCGCCACCGCACGCTTCGCCGGTTGGCTCGCCCGCCGGGACACGACCTCCCAAACCCGGCTCATGTTGAGCGCAGGCATGTGGCTCGCTCTCGTCACGGCCGCGCTCATCGTCTTTCCTCCGGCCCCCGACCCGGTCAACGCGCCGGCAACGCTCGTCTGGCACTTCCGAATGGCGAGCCTCGGCGGCGTCCTTGCCTTTTGGACCGCCACAGGCTGTGCCTTCGGTGTCCTTCTCTCTCCCCGGGTCGCCCGCGAGCCATCCGCCAAGGTGGCCGGCGAGGCATAGCCGGTCCCGTTCGTCGACGGGCAGTCAGCTCACCTTCAGATAGCCACGGAGAGCCCTGCGAACCATCGCGTGGATCACAATCTCCGTCCCATCGTCCCGTAGTACCGAGACGATCTCCAAGAGATGTCCAGATCCTTGGTTCCATGCTTTTGTGCCGAGGTGGCCGGCCCACCCAGCCATCATGATGATGGCAACGATTATCATGATGGGGTGATCCGGACACAGATCTCGATGACCGACGAGCAGGCGGCAGCACTTCGCCGTCTTGCGGCTGTTCGCGAACGGTCGCAAGCTGCGCTCCTGCGGGATGCTCTCGACGACCTCGTGGCCGACGACGAGCGCACCCGAAGGGTTGCTCGTGCTCGATCGAGCATCGGCGCATTCCGGTCGGCTCCATCTGCCACGAGCGAAGACCACGACGCGGCGCTCGATGACGCCTTTGGATCATGACCGAGGTCGTCTTCGTCGACACCTCGGCGCTCTATGCAGCGATCGATGCAGCGGACGCCAACCACAAGCATGCGGCACGGGGCTGGGACCGAGTCCCTTCGCCTTCGACACGGATTTCGCCGATCAAGGCTTTGCGGTCTGGACATGATGTCCGCACCGCTGCCTTGTCGGGCCTTGTAGTCAGACGGAACGACAGCTGATCAACACATTGCTGCCGGCGCCCTGGTTGATGCCGTAGACACAGACGGTGTGGGAGCCGGCGCCCGTCGGGATCACCGAGTCGAAGCCATGGGCATCACCGTAGCCCGGATAGGCCGAGCCGATGTCGGGACGAGTCGCATTGGCATCGAGGGCGTCGGCAAAGGCGTTGTCCACGTAGACATGGACACTCAACGAGCCTGCGGTGTCGGGGTCAAGGGCCCAACCCGCCACTCGCAGCCCACCGGCCGTCATCGAGGCAACATCGAGCGAGCCCATCGGGTCGGTGGTGACCATCACCCAACGACACCCGATCAATGCGTTGGCCCCACCGCCCTGATTGATCCCGTAGGCACACACCGTGTGGAAGCCGGGAGCGATCGGGAGCACCGTGTCGAAGCCATGGGCATCGCCGAAGCCCGGATAGGCCGAGCCGATGTCGGGACGATCCACGGAAGCATCAAAGGCGCCGGCAAAGGCATTGTCCACGTAGACATGGACGCCGATGGGGCTTGCCGTGTCGGCATCGACCGCCCAGCCCGCCAGGCGGGTCCCACCCGGGGCCATGGTTCCGACGTCGAAGGAGCCGAAGGGATCGCCCGGAACGTTGACGACCCGACAAGCCAGAAGGACGTTGTCGCCGGGGCCGGTATTGATGCCGTAGGCGCAGACGTTGAACGAGCCCGGGTTTGCCCGGATCCCCGTGTCGAACCCGTGCGAATCGCCGAAGCCCGGGTACGCCGAACCGATGTCGGGACGACTCGCGTTGGCGTCGAGGGCCCTGACGAGGGTCCCGTTGACGTAGACGTGGACGCCGATGGGGTCGGTCGTATCGGGGTCGAGCGCCCAGCCTGCGATTCGAAGCCCACCGGGGGCCATCGAGCCGACATCAAACGAGCCGACGGGATTGGACGACGCAAACGCCACAGAGGGAGTCGGTGAAGCTGCCGGTGCGACCGTGGTCGGAGGTGTCGTGGTCGGAGGTGTCGTGGTCGGAGGTGTCGTGG
>JACOTK010000061.1 GCA_016178435.1 Actinomycetota bacterium | reverse complement strand
GCCTGGCCGCCGTTGTGGTTGATCTGGGCGAAGATCGGAACCCCGTGGCGGTGAACCGCCTCGGTGATCCGTCGATAGCCGGGGATGACCTCTCGGTGAAACCCGTGGATCAGCTTCTCATAGGGCCAATCGGTGGGGTGCACCGAGTGCTCCTCGGTGATGATCAGGCCCGCTCCGCCGGCGGCGCGGGCGGCGTAATAGGCGGCATGCTGTTCGGTGGGGAGACCCTGTTCGGCGTAGTTGGTGAGGTGCGCCGAGAAGATGATGCGGTTCGCGACGGTGACCGGGCCGATGCGCAACGGTGTGAAGAGGTGGCGGTAGCGACTCATGCCGGACCCGATCGCTCGATGGCCAACGCGGCACGACGGCCTTCCAGGACCGCCTCGTACAGGGTGCGGGGTGCGACGGCGTCCCCGGCCTGCAGGTGCCTTTCGCCCGTCGTCCGCCAGAGCGCGTCCTCGCCGAGCTCGTGGCCGCACGCCACGACGGCGCTCACCTCGAGACGTCGCCTCTCACCGGTGTAGACGGCTTCGACATCGGCCCAACCGGGTCCCACCTCGCGCAGCAGGCTGCGCTTGTGCAAGGTGACGCCGGCGCCATGGAGGCGAACGTTGGCCGTGCCCATGTCGCCGCTGCGGGCCAACAGGTTGCCGACGACCTGATCGTGGGTGACGAGCTCAACCGGTCGCGCTCCCGCCAACAGCTCGGCGATCGACACGGCGATGGGCCCACCGATGGGGTCCCACACGAGGATCGGGCCGTTCCCGACAAGCGCGAGCGCTGCGTCGATTCCTCCCTGGAGGTGGGCGTCGAGCAACGTGCGTGCCTGGAGCACCGTCGCCCCGGTCTCGATGCCGAAGGGCAACAGGCCATGGCGAGCGCCGGTGGCGAGGATCACCACCGGGCCGGCCCCGTGCTCAGCGGTCTCGAGCCGGGTCGCATCAACGTCGTGGTCGAGCTCGATGCGCACGCCGAGCGCTCGGCATTCCGCCTCGAGCCAATCCGCCAGGGTGGCCAGGCGTTCCCGTCCGGGGGCCGAGGCGCCGAGACGGATGGCGCCTCCCAGCCACGAGCGACGCTCGACGAGACGAACCTGATGGCCTCGCAGCGCGGCGACCCGGGCGGCCTCCATGCCGGCGACCCCACCACCGACGACCAGCACCGAGGTGGGCGAGGTTGCCCGGCCCGTCACGGGTTGGTCGTCGAGCTCGTGTCCCGCCGAGGGCTCGCCGACGCACGAGACGATGGGGTTGCGATTGTCACGCACCGAGCAGGCCTGGTTGCACAGGATGCACGGTCGAATGCGGCCGGCATCGCCGGCGGCCGTCTTTGCGACCAGATCGGGATCGGCGATCTGGGCGCGGGTCATCTCGACCAGATCGGCGGCTCCCGAGGCGATGATCTCCTCGGCCATGGCCACGTCGATGATCGAGCCCTGGGCAATGACGGCGACGGTCGCCGGCACCGCCGCGCGCACCTGGCGGGTGAGCTCGAGGTTGAAGCCCGGCGCAACATGGCCGTCGGGTCGGGTGGCCCCCACCGAGTAGATCGCCCCCCTGACCACGGTGATGCAGTCGACCAAGGGGGCAAGGGCGGCGGCGATCTCGGCCCCGGCGTCGGGCACGATGCCGGCCCACGGGGCGAGCTCGTCGCACGACAGCCGCAACCCCACGATGGGGCGTTGGTCGGATGAGCCAAAGGAGTCCACCTCACCCCGAACCGTCTCGAGAACCCGGCGGGCGAAGGCCAACCTGTCCTCGCCCCAGGGGTCGCGGCGTTGGTTGGTCAAGCCGGAGAGGAACTGGCGGATCAGGCTGTGCTGGCCGGCGTTGACCTCGACCCCGTCCAGTCCTGCATCGAGCGCAAGGCGTGTGGCAGAGGCGAAGCCACTCACGACGGCCTCGATGTCACCGTCCTCCATCGCCTTTGGCACCTCGCGGGTGTTGACCTCGGGGACGCGTGACGGTGCGAGCAGGGGCGCTTGGCTGAATGCGCTCGCCCCCTGTCCGCCGGCATGGTTGAGCCCGGCCAACACCAGCGCTCCCTCGGCGTGGATCGCCTCGCCGATCACCGCCCAATCGTCCCTGCACGACTCGGCCAGGGGCGCACGTTCGTAGGGCCAGTCGGATACGTGCACCGAGGCAGCCTCGAGGACGATGATCCCGGCCCCTCCCGCGGCACGACGGCGGTAGTAGGCCAGGGCCTGTGGCGAAAGTGCACGTCGATGGCCGAGGTTGGTCTCATGCGAGCCGAAGACGACTCGATTGCGTGCCACCCGGCCGCCGAGTTGCAGCGGCTCGAGCAGGCTCATCGCGGGGTGAGCGCGGGCAGTGAGCGAGGGGTGGGGCGTGACGAGAGGGTGACGGCGACCGGCTTGGAGTGGCCCGGCCCGGGGTTTGGCGCCGACCCGGATCCGACTGACGCCAGAGCATCGTCGGCGTTGCCGAGGACACATTCGGGGTCGGGCCCGTCGAGGGGGAGGCCGGTGAAGAACTTGGCTGCCATGCAGCCACCCTGGCAGGAATCGTACGAACCGCACGACCCGCAGGCGCCGGGGCTCTGGGGCTCGCGCAACGAGGTGAACAGGTCGCTGCTCCGCCAGACGTTGGTGAAGCCACCGACGTCACGGACATTGCCCGCCCTGAACTCGTCGTGCAACACGAACGGACAGGCGTACACATCGCCGACCGGGTCGATGAGACAGACGACCCGTCCTGCGCCGCAGAGGTTCAGGCCGGGCAACGCCTCGCCGAACGCGGAGAGGTGAAAGAAGGAGTCGCCGGTCAGGGTACGGGGGTGATCGAGCAGCCAGTTGTACAGCAGGCGCTGCTGGTCGTTCGTGGGATGCAGCTCGTGCCAGGTGTCGGCGCCTCGCCCCGACGGACGCAGCCGGGTGAGACGCAGCTCGGCTCCGTAGGTGTCGGCGATGGCCTGGAAGGCGTCGAGCTGGGTGACGTTGTCCCGTGTGATGACCACGCTGATCTTGAACGGGCCGAAGTTCGCGGCGGCAAGGTTCTCCATCGCACGGATCGAGGCGGCGTGGCTTCCCTCGCCTCGCACCTTGTCGTTGATCTCGGCCGTTGCCCCGTCGAGGCTGATCTGCACATCGAGGTAGTCCATGGCGGCGAGGCGAACGGCCTTCTCGGCGTCGAGCTTGGTGCCGTTCGTCGAGAACTTCACGCCGACCCGGTGGTCGATGGCGTATTCCAACAGCTCGAAGAAATCGGGACGGACCATGGGCTCGCCGCCGCCGATGTTGATGTAGAAGACCTGCATGGCCTGGAGCTCGTCGATGACGGCCTTTGCCTCGGCAGTGGAGAGCTCATCGGGGTCACGTCGTCCCGAGGACGAGAGGCAGTGCACGCAGGCGAGGTTGCAGGCGTAGGTGAGCTCCCAGGTGAGACAGATGGGTGCGTCGAGGCCCGTCTTGAGCTGGTCAACGAGCATGGATGACCTCCGAGGCTTCGAGGGCGACGAGCGAGCGCAGGTAGGCATCTCGCCGTTCCGATGGGATGCCGACCGAATCGAGGGCGGCGTTGACGGATGGGTGGCGGTCGAGTTGGCTCACCAGGTCGACCATCTCGGCAGACTTGAGGAAGGTGAGTCGGCGGTTCCCGTAATGGTAGGCGAGCGCCCCGAAGGGCTCGGGCCGAAGGGCCACCTGGGAGTGCAGCTCGTAGGGCTGCGTCGGGTCGAGGGCCATGAACGTTCCTCTGGTGGTCTAGTAGACCCCGCACATCCCGTCGATGGAGATCTCCTCGATGAGCATGTCGTCGACGATCTCGTCGCTGTGCGTGCTCGTCACCGTTTCTTCTGCAGTCGCTGTGTCACTCGGCGCCATGACGGCCTCCCCGTGGGCAGTATGTTCAAGATGTGGACGCAATCCTAGGGCCGGCGATGACCGGCGGACACATCGAGGTTTCCGCCATGGCGTTGCCCGCCGGCTGTCGGGTGGTGTTCGATCGCGGGACACGACTGTTGGCCGATGGAAGAGCACTGCTGGGTGGCTCTCCCCTTCGCCTTTTGCGACTCACGGCAGAGGGAGCCGCAGCGGTTCGCTCGCTGCGTGAGGGTGTGACGATGGCCGAGATCGGCGCGGACCGACCAGGGTCTGGGGCGCGCCTGGTGCGCAGGTTGTTGGCATCGGGCATGGTCCATCCGCGCCAGGGGGCGCCCGGGCCCTCCCACCGGGACGTTGCCGTGGTCGTGCCGGTGCGTGACCGTGTCGAGGAGCTTCCCCGCCTGCTGGCCCATGTGGGTCCGGTCGGAGAGGTCGTTGTGGTCGATGACGGCTCGATCGACGACAGTCGGTCGGTTGCCGAGCAGGCGGGGGCCCGTGTGGTGCGTCGTGCCCGCTCGGGAGGGCCCGCCGCCGCGCGGAACACGGGTCTGTCGGCGGTCGAGGCGCCGTTCGTCGTGTTCCTGGATTCCGATTGCGAGCCCGCCCCCGGTTGGCTCGACCGACTCCTGGTCCATTTCGAGGACCCGGCGGTGGTGGCCGTGGCGCCCCGCATCGTCGAGCCGCTCGGGGCCCACGACGCGATTCTGGCGCGTTACGAGGCCGTGCGTTCGCCGCTCGACCTCGGTTCCCGGGAGGGCCCCGTGTTCGCACGCAGCCGTGTGTCGTACGTGCCGGCGGCGGCGCTCGTGGTTCGCCGTGAGGCCGCACTGGCGATTGGAGGCTTCGATGAGGCGCTCACGACGGGTGAGGACGTCGATTTCGTGTGGCGCCTGGCGAAAGGTGGCGTCACCGTCCGTTACGAGCCCGGCAGTCGCGTCGCCCACCACCACCGGACGCGCCTGATGGCCATGTTGGCTCGACGTGCGGCCTACGGACGCTCGGCGGCGGCCCTGGAGCGGCGTCACCCCGGGAACGTGCCCGCCCTGGAGATCTCACCTTGGAGCCTGGGCGCGTGGACCCTGCTCGCAGCCGGGCACCCGGTGATCGGCGCCGGGGTCGCCGTCGGGAGCGCTGCGGTGTTGTCACATCGGGCGGCGGACATCGATGTCGACGAGCCGATCAGTCGGCTCGGTTACGAGATGGCGCGAGTCGGGGTGCTCGGTCATCGGGATGCCGGCCGGCTGATCGCGTCGACGATCACGCGCACCTGGTTGCCGGTCTTCGTCCTGGCCTCCCTGTTCAGCCGCCGTGCGCGGGCGGTCCTCCTCGCAGCGGTGCTCGTTCCCGGTCTTGTCGAGTGGGCACGCCGCCGTCCCCGTCTCGATCCCCTGCGCTATGTTGCCCTGCGCGTGCTTGACGACGGCGCCTATGCGACAGGCGTTTGGCAGGGCTGCTTGAGGGAGCGCACCGCTGTGCCCTTGTTGCCACGTCTGACGGGTGGAAAGAGCCGGTAGCCGGGGTCGCAAAAGGGACGTTCAGCACGATGACCGACTGTTTGCCCTGAAGTTCTGCTCAATGGGGGGTCCGGGGATGCCGTAGATGTTCCCATGAACCCTGAGACATCACCTGCGAATCTGTTTGGTCGAGCAGCAGCCTTCCTGAAAGGCCACGGCGGAGTCGCTTCGGTCGCCGTTGCCACGACCGTGTTTCTGGTGGCATCGGGCGGCATGCCATTCGTGGGAGGAGGCGGCGGAGATGGCTACGGAGTGCCCATCTCCTGGTCCGACGGCGTGTCGGCGGGTGATCCTCACGCACTCGACGATGGTTTCGAGCACTATGTCGTGACCTTCGCGGGCCTGGGTGAGCAAGGTGCCGTGCCGGTCGAGGAGTCCACGAGCGGCGCTGCAGCGAGCAACGCATCCCCTGGAACCACCGGCGAGAGGCACGTTCGTCGTGTTCCTTTGCAGACGAACGCGGCGGGCGAGATCAGCGGCAGCGATCTGGTCGAGCTCTCGAAGCAGGGGAACCTCCTGGGAATCGTCAGTGACGGTTCGACTACCTATGCGGAGATCGAGGTCACGGGCCAGGGCGTGAAGACCACCACGAGCGTGGCCGAGAAGGTCGCGAAGAAGGCGCCAAAGGGTGAGGCACCGGCCAAGGGCGACGTTCTGGCAGTGGTGTTGAAGAAGGTGCGTGGCACCAAGACGGTGACTCCGGTGATGCCCGGCATGTACGCGGTCGTGACCACTGCGAAGGCTTCGGCGTTCCGGGGTCTGGCCGGAGTGGCGGACGTCGACGAGGACGTCGTGCTCACGGTTTCCGCAAAGGATCCCGTGCCGTCCAGAAAGGCTGACGACAAGGCCAAGGACGATGACAAGGCCAAGGCCAAGGCTGACGAGAAGACCAAGGCCAAGGCGGCGAAGCGGGTTGGCGCGAGTGACCCGGGCTACCGCGCACAGTGGGCTCTCGACAACAGGGGCCAGGCCATCAGGGGCAAGGCAGGCAAGCCTGGAGCGGACATCGGAGCCGCCAAAGCCTGGGCTGTCAGCAAGGGCAAGGGACAGGTCGTCGCTGTTCTTGACACCGGTATCGACATCACGCATCCCGACCTTGCCGATTCGATTTGGAAGAACGCCGACGAGGTCTGCGGCAACGGAAAGGACGACGACAACAACGGCTACGTCGATGACTGCCGCGGTTACGACTTCGCGAACAATGACGCCTCGGTGTTCGACGCCGGGTCCGACAATGCCCACGGTACGCACGTAGCGGGCATCATCGCCGCTCAATCCGACAACGGCATCGGCGTGGCGGGCATCGCGCCCGAGGTTGAGATCATGCCGATCAAGATCGGCAACTCCGGTACGTTCCGGATGTCGGACGTGGTCCGAGGCATCGAGTACGCCTTGGCGAACGGCGCAACGGTCATCAACACGTCCTTCGGCACGCCAGAGCAGACCAAGATCGAGGGGGTGTCTGCCTTGGAGACCGCCATCAAGCATGCCCAGGCCGCCGAGGTGCTGGTGGTCGTCGCCG
>JACOTK010000220.1 GCA_016178435.1 Actinomycetota bacterium | reverse complement strand
GGCATTGGCAATGGCATGTCCTTGCTGATCTTCTCCTCGGTGGTCAGCGGTATTCCCTATCAGGGGTCGGCCTTGCGAGCGGAGGAAGGCAACGTGATCTTCGCGGTTCTCATCGCGCTTGCGATCGGGGTGATGGTGGCGGTGATCGTTGTCGAGCAGGGCCAGCGACGAATTCCGGTCCAGTTCGCGAAACGGGTTGTGGGACGCCGGATGACGAGCGGGCAAAGTAGCTACATCCCGCTCAAGGTGAATCAGTCCGGCGTCGTGCCGATCATCTTTGCGAGCTCGGTGCTCTATCTACCGGTTCTGCTCTCCAACATTCTACCCACCGGGGGATTCTGGGATTCGATCCGCAACTTCATCAACGACAACCTGTTGGCTCCCGACAACTTTGTCTACATTGCCGTCTATGGCGTGCTGATCGTCTTCTTTGCCTACTTCTATTCGGCGATCACCTTCGATCCCGTCAAACAGGCCGATACCTTGCGCAAGCAGGGGGGCTTCATTCCCGGCATCCGTCCCGGGCCCCAAACCGAGCAGTATCTGCAGAAGATCGTTTCCCGTATCAATCTGCCGGGGGCGTTGTTCATCGCCTCGGTTGCCCTGCTGCCTGCCTTCATGCTCGCCCTTTGGCAGATCAACCGCTTCGGTGGGTTCGGGGGCATCTCCCTGTTGATTGCCGTGGGTGTTGCCCTGGAGACCATGAAGCAGATCGACAGCCAACTCATGATGCGCAACTACGAAAGCTTCCTGAAGTAACAGTGGCTCCGGTGGTCGGACGCGTCGTGACGCGTAGGAGCTTGGCAGAGGCTGTCAACATCAGGGTGAACCGGTGATTCCGGGGGCCCGCCTCGTGATGCTCGGTCGCCAGGGCGCCGGCAAGGGTACGCAATGCATTCGTCTGTCGCATCACTACGTGGTGCCCCACATCTCGACAGGGGACATCCTGCGGGCAGCGGTTCGCGAGCAGACCGAGTTCGGTCTCAAGGCCAAGGCATTCATGCAGGAGGGCAATCTGTTGCCTGATGATGTGATCCTGGGAATCATCAACGAGCGCCTGGAACGCGATGACACTCGCACCAGGGGCTTCATTCTCGATGGGTTCCCGCGCACGGTGGGTCAGGCCACGACCTTGATGGAGATCACCGCTCCTCGGTGCATCGACCTGGTCGTTGATCTTGTCGTCCCGACGGAAGTGGTTCTTGCTCGCCTGGCCGGTCGCCGGGTGTGCACCGATTGTGGCGCCAACTACTCGGTGGAGCGGCCGCCGAAGTTCGGTTGGGTCTGCGACAGCTGTCGTGGCGATGTGGTCCAGCGGGCCGATGACACCACCGAGGCCATCGAGCGCCGGTTGGCCATCTACGAGCGCGAGACCGCCCCGTTGACCGCATGGTTCACGGAGCGCGATCTGCTTGCGACCGTCGACGGGTTGGGGGACCCCGATGAGGTCAGCGCTCGTCTCTTCTCGGTGATCGACCAGCGCCGGGAGCAGCACCGATGACGCGCGCCGGCAGGGGTTTCCGTGCGTCGTTCCGCTGACGAGATCGCGAAGATGCGCAAGGCGGGCAAGGTCGTCGCCGAGATGCACGAGTGCATCCGGATGGCAATCCGTCCCGGTGTCACGACGCTTGACCTCGACCGCGTCGGTCGCGATGTCCTCGACCGGCGCGGGGCGCGATCAAACTTCTTGGGTTACCACGGTTTCCCGGCGGTCATCTGCGCATCTCCCAATGACATGATCGTCCACGGCATTCCGAACGACACCGTCCTGGTCGAGGGTGACATCATCTCGATCGACTGCGGCGCCATCATCCAGGGCTACCACGGTGACGCAGCCTTTACGGTGGGGGTGGGTTCCATCGCCTCGGAGGCCCAGCGGCTCATCGATGTCACCGAGGCGAGTCTCACCGCCGGCATCGCGCAGATGTACGAGGGCAACCGGATCTCCGACATCGGTCAGGCGGTGCAGGAAGTTGCCGAGGCGGCCGGTTTCTCCGTCGTGCGTGAGTATGTCGGTCATGCCATCGGCACCGAGATGCACGAGAAGCCCGAGGTCCCCAACTACGGGCCGGGAGGGCGAGGTCCGAAGCTCCGGCCGGGCAATGTCTTTGCGGTCGAGCCCATGGTCAATGCGGGCGATTACGGCACCCGGCTCCTCGACGACGGTTGGGGCGTCGTGACCGCCGACGGTGCGCTCTCGGCTCATTTCGAGCACACGATTGCCATCCTGGACCATGGTCCGGAAGTGCTGACCCTTCCATGACGCCGTTTCTTTTGGAACCCATCTCCAGGGCGGCTATGCTCTCTCCTTGCCCTGAAGGGGCTTTACCGCGCGCGGTGAGCCTCTCCCATCAAGCTCGATTCCTCGAGGAGGTCTCACACTGCCGAAGCCCAAAGAAGATGCGATCGTCCTGGAAGGAAAGGTCACCGAATCCCTTCCAAATGCGATGTTCAGGGTCGAGCTGGACAATGGTCACGAGGTGCTCGCCCACATATCGGGAAAGATGAGGATGCACTACATCCGCATCCTGCCCGGCGATCGTGTTCAAGTGGAGCTGACGCCGTATGACCTCACTCGAGGCCGCATCACCTATCGATACAAGTAAGTGCATCCGGCCGATGTTTCGGCCGCAGTCCGGTTCCCTAGTACCGAGGACCACGCAATGAAAGTCCGTCCCAGTGTCAAGAAGATTTGCGAGAAGTGCAAGGTGATTCGACGCCATGGTCGCGTCCAGGTCATCTGCACCAATCCGCGTCACAAGCAGCGGCAGGGGTAACGCATATGGCCCGAATTTCCGGAGTCGACATTCCCCGCGAGAAGCGGTTGGAGATCTCCCTCACCTACATCTTCGGCATCGGACCGACTCGTGCAGCGAACATCTGCACAGCGGTCGATGTCGACAGGAACACCCGCGTGCGCGACCTCACCGATGACGAGGTCAACAAGATCCGCGCCTATGTGGACGAGAACTATCAGGTCGAGGGCGATCTTCGGCGGGAAGTCTCTCAGGACATCAAGCGCAAGATGGAAATCGGTTGCTATCAGGGGTTGCGTCACCGCAAGGGCTTGCCCGTGCACGGACAGCGCACCCATACGAATGCCCGTACTCGCAAGGGGCCCAAGAAGACCGTCGCCGGCAAGAAGAAGGTACGCAAGTAATGGCCAAGCCAAAGCCCGGCGGGCGTCGACCTCGCCGCAAGGAACGGAAAAATGTCACCTATGGGGTGGCTCACATCAAGAGTTCGTTCAACAACACCATCATCAGCATCACGGACCAGGACGGCAACGTCCTGGCGTGGTCCTCGGCGGGAAACGTGGGATTCAAGGGGTCGCGCAAGTCGACGCCGTTTGCGGCACAGATGGCCGCCGATCAGTGCGCTCGCCAGGCCATGGAGCACGGCGTTCGCAAGGTCGATGTGGTGGTGAAGGGTCCGGGTTCCGGGCGTGAGACCGCCATCCGATCGATCATGAGTGCCGGCATCGAGGTTTCCGGCATCAAGGATGTCACGCCCGTGCCTCACAATGGCTGTCGTCCACCGAAGCGCCGGAGGGTCTGAGTCATGGCTCGTTACACCGGTCCCGTCTGTCGTCTGTGCCGTCGCGAGAAGATGAAGCTCTTCCTGAAGGGCTCGAAGTGCGACACCATGAAGTGTCCCATCGAGCGTCGCCCCTATCCTCCGGGCGACCACGGCCGCACCCAACTCCGCCGCAAGGACTCCGAGTACCTGGTCCAGCTTCGGGAGAAGCAGAAGGCCCGGCGAATCTACGGGCTGATGGAAAAGCAGTTCCGCAACCTCTACCGCGAGGCAAACCGCCAGAAGGGCGTGACGGGCGAGAACCTGTTGCGCATGCTCGAGCTTCGGCTGGACAACGTCGCTTTTCGTGCCGGGTGGGGAGCCAGTCGGGCACAGGCTCGCCAGCTTGTTCGCCATGGCCACATCAAGGTGAACGGTCGGCGGGTCACCATCCCGTCGTACACCGTGCGCAAGGGTGATGTCGTGGAGCTCGGCGACAAGGCCAAGGCCATGATCGTCGTCCGTCACAACATCGAGACCATCGATCGCCAGGTACCGGGCTGGCTCGAGCGTGTCGGTGAAGGGGCATCGGTCAACGTTCGCGATCTTCCTCTGCGCGAACAGATCGACATTCCGGTGCGTGAGCAGCTGATCGTCGAGCTCTACAGCAAGTAGCAATGCCCTGGGCGCAGCCCGGGTCCGTACTCTGATCACCTCTCGAAGTTGAAGGGGACCTTGTTTATGCTGGTCATCCAACGTCCAACCATTGAGCCTTTGGGCGAGCCCGTCGCAGGTCGTCAGCGGTTTGCAATCGGTCCGCTCGAGCCTGGCTTTGGGCACACCATCGGCAACTCGCTGAGGCGAACACTGCTTTCATCGATTCCCGGAGCAGCTGTGACGCAGGTGCGTTTCGACGACGCCCTCCACGAGTTCTCGACGATCGCCGGCGTCGTCGAGGACGTGACCGACATCATCCTCAATCTGAAGGACCTGGTGATCGTCTCCACAAGCGAGGAGCCGGTCACCTGTCGCCTTGACGTTCGCGGACCGGGTCAGGTCACCGCTGCGGCCATCGCGTTGACCTCCGACATCGAGGTGTTGAACCCCGACCTCGTTCTGGCGACGCTGAACGACAAGGGCCACCTGGCTGTCGACCTCACCATCGAGCTCGGCCGTGGTTACGTGTCGGCGGACCGGACCAATCGTCCATCCACGATTGGGGTCATCCCCATCGACTCGATCTTCTCACCCGTGCGACGGGTGACCTTCACCGTCGAGCCGACGCGAGTCGAGCAGTCGACCAACTTCGACCGTCTCGTGCTCGACATCGAGACCGATGGCTCGATCACACCCAAGGAAGCCCTCGCGTCGGCCGGCGACACCCTGCGCTCGCTCGTTGCGCTTGTCGCGGACATGAGCGACGCCCCCATCGGCCTCGAGCTCGGTGAAGTGGCCGGGGCGAGCACCGGTTCTCCCGACATCGATCTTCCCATCGAAGACCTGGATCTTTCGGAGCGTCCCCGGAATTGCCTCAAGCGTGGGCAGATCAACACCATTGGTGAGTTGCTGCGCAAGTCGGAGGACGACTTGTTGGCGATCACCAACTTCGGACAGAAGTCGCTTGACGAGATCATGGAAAAGCTCGACGAGCGCGGCCTTTCGCTGCGGAGCAAGGAGTAGAGGATGTCCCTGAAGCCCGGTACCCCGACCAAGGGAAAGAGGTTCGGAGGGTCAGCCTCACATGAGCGTCTGATGTTCGCGAACCTTGTTGCATCCCTGATCGCAGCGGAAGGCATCGTCACGACCGAGGCCAAGGCCAAGGCGATTCGCCCGGTGGCCGAGAAGATCATCACCAAGGCCAAGAAGGGTGGCTTGCACCAGCATCGTCAGGTGATGGCGTTTCTCGGTGACAAGGACATGGCCCACAAGCTCTTCGAGGAGATCGGGCCACGCTATGCACATCGCAACGGCGGCTACACCAGAATCCTCAAGCTCGGGCCACGCCACGGTGACAATGCGCCAATGGCTCGTATCGAATTGGTCTGAAAGCCGGCGGTGGGCGGCGTCAGACCCAGTGGTGCCCATATCGAGTCGCCAACGCTGTTCGACGAGGCCGTAGGACGAGTGAGCCGGGAACAACCTTCGACGGGCCTTCGTGGCCCGTCGGTTCGCGTTCGGATGACGGTTGCCTACCATGGGGCCGGTTTTGCCGGCTTCGCGGTGAATCCGGGCGCCAGAACCGTTGGAGGCGTGTTGACCGAGGCACTCGAACGAGTTCTCGGCAGGCCGATCACCCTCGCCTGTGCGGGGCGCACCGATGCCGGTGTGCACGCGTGGGGCCAGGTGGTGAGTTTCGATACCGACCACCCCACCCTCGACCTCGTTCACCTGAGTCGATCGATCAACAAGCTGTGTGCGCCTGCCGTGGCGGTACGTGACGCGGCAATCGTCGCGAACGACTTCGATGCCCGACACAGTGCCGTTGCGCGGAGCTATCGGTACACGATCATGAACCGACCTGTGCCGGACCCATTTTCAACCGACACCGCATGGCACGTGGAGACGCCATTGGACCTGTCGGCCTTGCGACTCGGCTGTGACCCCTTGATCGGCTCCCACGATTTCTCGGCGTTCTGTCGACGTCCAAAGGTCCCTGATGGGAGCGAAGCGAAGCCACTGGTGCGTCGTGTCCAGAGTGCTGGGTGGCATGACCTCGGTGCCGGGTGGTTGCGGTTCGACATCGAGGCCGGTGCATTTTGTCACCAGATGGTGCGAAGCATCGTCGGCACGTTGGTGGAGATGGGATCGGGCAAGAAGCGTCCGGGTGACATGTGCGGGATCCTGCGCAGTCGCGATCGATCGAAGGCCGGACAGGTGGCCCCGCCGCACGGGTTGATGCTGTGGCGGGTTCGATACGACGACCCTCGGGCCGCCGCCGGCGCAGAGAGCGAAAAAAGGCCCATGCCGGCAGGACCCGCTTGAACGGGTCCTGCCGGCATGGGCGGGAGAGCGTGAGCATCCGGCGCACTTCTCCGGTGTGCTCGAACCGGATGTGCTCGAACCGGATGTGCTCGAACCGGATGTGCTCGAACCGGATGTGATCGAGGATCTAGATCCGCTCGATGATCGTGGCCATGGCCATGCCGCCGGCGGCACACATGGTCTCCATGCCGAAGGTCTTGTCGAGGGTCTCCAGGTCGTTGATGAGCGTTGTCATGATGCGGGCGCCCGTCGAG
This sequence comes from Actinomycetota bacterium, assembly GCA_016178435.1. Taxonomy (GTDB): domain Bacteria; phylum Actinomycetota; class Acidimicrobiia; order Acidimicrobiales; family CADCSY01; genus JACOTK01. The sequence goes on along the minus strand of JACOTK010000220.1, from coordinate 18,169 downwards.
CCGAATGGGTGGCCGAGGGCAATGGCGCCACCGTGTGGGTTGAGCTGGGTCTCGATGTCGATCCCGGTGACCTCGCACACGGGCAGCACCTGGGCGGCGAAAGCCTCGTTCAGCTCGACCACGCCGATGTCGGCGATGGTCAGCCCGGCAAGCTTGAGGGCCCTGGGAATCGCATCGATGGGTGCGACGCCCATCAGCTCGGGCTCGTTGCCGCTCTGCGCGGTGGTGACGATGCGCGCCATCGGCTTGAGGCCGAGCTGCTTGGCCTTGGTGAGGCTCATGATCATGACGGCGGCGGCGCCATCGTTGAGTGGGCAGGAGTTGCCGGCGGTGACGCTGCCGTCGGGACGGAAGGAAGGCTTGAGCTGTGCAAGCTTCTCCACCTCGGTACCTGCCCGGGGGCAGTCATCGGTGGTCACGACGGTGCCGTCGGCCTTGGTGATCGGGGTGATCTCCCGCTCGAAGAAGCCGCTCGCCTGGGCGGCCACGGCGCGGTCCTGGCTGAGCTTGGCGAAGGCATCCATGTCCTCGCGCTTGACGCCGTACTTGTCGACGACGTTCTCGGCGGTCATGCCCATGGGGATGTAGATGTTGGGCATGCCCTCGGTGCTCCCGAACAGCTTGGGGTTCACACCGGCGATCATGGCCGCCATGTTGTTGGGGGCGTCGGGCGGGACCGATGTCTTCTCGACGCCGGCGGCGATGTAGACGTGACCTTGGCCGACCTTGATCGAGTTCGCTGCGGAGTTGATGGCCTGAAGGCTCGACGCGCAGAAGCGCTGTACGGTGTGGCCGGGCACGCTCAAGGGAAGGCCGGCAAGGATTCCTGCGACGCGGGCGATGTTGAAGCCGGTCTCCCCGGCCTGGGCGACGTTGCCGCAGATCAGGTCGTCGATCTCCGTCGGATCGAGCTGGGGAACCTTGGCGACCAGGGCTCGGACGATGTCGGCGACGAGCTCGTCGGCTCGGACATCGATGAGTGAACCCTTGTTGGCCCGTCCGATCGGGCTGCGCGCGGTGGCGACGATGACTGCTTCTTCCACGGTGATCTCTCCTGGTTTGGTGGTGTAACCTCCGAAGCCTAAGGCAGAGACCGCCGGCCTGCCAGAGGGTTGGGAACGAGCACAGGTTGTGAGATGGGGTCGGGCCGTCGTATGCTTGGCAGCCGTCCCGATTGCGGGTGCGTGCCGAGGCAGCTTGTCAAAGAGTCCCGCTCGTCAAACAAGTCATTGAAGAAGGTCCTGTGCCCACGTTCTCTCCAACCAGTAACGATATCCAGCGCGCCTGGCACGTGGTCGACGCCGAAGGGCTCGTCCTCGGCCGTTTGGCGACCGAGGTGGCAAGGGTGCTCCGCGGCAAGCACAAGCCCATCTATGCGCCGCACATGGACACTGGCGATCACGTCGTGGTCATCAACGCCGACAAGGTTGTCCTCACCGCCGACAAGGCCTCCAAGAAGCTTGCGTATCGTCACTCGGGCTATCCGGGCGGTCTGCGCAGCACGGTGTACACCGATCTCATGGCCAACAAGCCCGAGGAAGTCGTTCGTCGTGCGGTACGGGGCATGCTCCCCAAGAATCGCCTGGGTCGATCGATGTTCCACAAGCTCAAGGTGTACGCCGGTCCCAACCATCCTCATGCCGCCCAAGGGCCCGTGCCGCTCGACTTGCCGTCGGCTCGCCGGGCAGAGGGTTAAGGAGAACGCAATCATGGCCACCAAGCCCCTCGTTCAATCCACAGGCCGACGCAAGGCCGCCGTGGCCCGGGTTCGTTTTCGTCCCGGCACCGGTGTCATCACCATCAACAAGCGCCCGATCGAGAACTACTTCCCGTCCGAGACCCATCGCATGATCGTGGTCGAGCCGCTGCGCCTCACCGAGACCACCGAGACCTATGACATCGATGCGACCCTCGACGGCGGCGGCACCTCGGGTCAAGCGGGTGCACTGCGACTCGGCATTGCCCGTGCCCTGCTCGAGCTTGACGGCGAGCAGCGCATTCCCTTGAAGCGCGCCGGTCTGTTGACCCGCGACGCCCGTGAGAAGGAAAGCAAGAAGTACGGCCTCAAGAAGGCCCGCAAGGCACCTCAGTACTCGAAGCGGTAACGGTCGCCTGTGTCCCTGTCGTTCGGGACCGACGGTGTTCGCGGTGAGGCCAATGCCGAGCTGACACCCGAGCTGGCGCTCGCCTTGGGACGAGCCGCGGCTCGGGTGTTCGGTGGCGGGCGTCTCGTGATCGGTCGCGACACGCGCCGATCCGGCCGACTCATCGAGTCGGCAATTGCGGCGGGCCTTGCAAGTGAGGGTTGTCGCGTGGAGCTCGCCGGCGTCGTCCCGACGCCGGCGGTGGCCTGGGTGTCGGCCCGTGAGGGTGTCGCCGGGGCCGTGATCTCGGCATCGCACAACCCGTTCGGCGACAACGGCGTGAAGCTCTTCGCTCCCGGCGGGAGGAAGTTGTCCGATGCCCTTGAAGCGCAGTTCGAGCGGGAGTTGGCCCTGATCCAGGGTGCCGGAGCCAATGCAGTGTCGAACGTGCCGACGGGAGCGGACGTTGGTGTGATCGTGGAGCGCACCGACGTTGCGGAGCGGTACGGCGAAGCGGTGGCGGCCACCGTCGGAGGTCGCGGGCTCGATGACCTCTTCGTCGTGCTCGACTGCGCCAACGGTGCGGCAAGCGACGTTGCGCCTGCGGTCCTTCGGGGTCTCGGGGCGACTGTCGAGGTGTTGGCATCCAATCCCGACGGATGCAACATCAACGACGGGTGTGGCTCGACCCATCCGGCGAACCTGCAGCGGGCGGTCCTGTCGCTGCATGCCGATCTTGGACTCGCATTGGACGGCGATGCCGATCGGGTTGTCGCGGTTGACCATCGTGGCAATCTCGTCGACGGAGATCAGCTCATCGCCATCTGCGCTCTTGACATGGCCGCCCGTGGGTTGTTGAGGGACAACACCGTGGTGGTGACGGTCATGACGAATCTGGGGTTTCGCCTCGCCATGGCCGAGCGGGGGGTGACGGTGTTGGAGACCGGCGTCGGGGACCGTTATGTGCTCGAGGCGCTCGAAGCCGGCGGGTTCTCGCTCGGTGGCGAGCAGTCCGGCCACGTGATCTTTGCCGACCTTGCCACCACCGGGGACGGAACCCTCAGCGGGGTGCAGGTGCTCGACGTGGTGTGTCGTACCGGTCGACCGCTGGCCGAGTTGGCAGACGAGGCCATGACCCGTCTGCCGCAGGTCCTGCGCAACGTGTCGGTGTCCAACAGGCGAGCCGATATCGCCGAGGAGCTTGGCGAGGAGATCGCAGCGATCGAGTCCGACCTCAACGACCACGGTGAGCGCGGCCGGGTGCTTGTCCGTGCAAGTGGCACCGAACCGGTGGTCCGCGTCATGGCAGAAGCCTCGACGACCGCCCGAGCCGAAGCTGCTGTCGATCGCCTCGCCCGGGCCGTGCAACGAGTCTGCGGTTGAGGAGCCCCGTAGACTGTTGGAGCCCGTTGCAGCAGCGCCTGCCCCTTTCGGAGAGTCCTGACCATGTGTGGAATCATCGCTGTCATCGAGCGCAGGCCTGATCGAACGCCCCTCAAGCCGGCGGTTCTTCGTGCCGAGCTGGACGCGGCGGCGGACTGTCTGGCGGTCATGCCGAGCGATGTGGAGGCAGCGCGGCGCGCGATCGACGCTGCTGTTTGCCGTCTGGACGTTGTTGATCAGGCGCTTCGCGGACCGATCGGTGTCTCGACGTTGTTGTTCGCACCTGGACTGGTTGGCGCGATCGAGGTCGCTGTCGGCGATCTGGGCCGGCGCATCGAAGCGATCGAGGCGGCGCTGGATGCGGGCGAGCTCACGGGGGCGGGCCGCTCCCTGGAACAGCTCAACGCGTCGCTGGTCGCTCTCAAGGACATCGTGTGGGCCATCGGACGCGACCGCCTGCCGACGGCGATGGCCGTCAGGGACCTCGCCCGCGTCGACGGCGCCTGGGAGGTTGGCGCCGCCGGGATAGGGGCGTTCACGACGGTGCAGGTGGCTTTGTCGTCGTTGGATCGACTGGAGGTGCGCGGGCGTGACTCCGCCGGCCTTCACCTTCTCGTTGACGGCCACGGGCTCGATCTGGAATCGGACGAGATCAAGCAGGTGCTGGCCGATCGGGCGGACCCCTTGTTCACCTCGGGAGCGGTGCGAGTCTCGGGGTCACGGTTGGGATTTGTGTACAAGGCGGCGGCGGAGATCGGCGAGCTCGGTGACAACACGGCAGCGCTGCGTGCCGCGATCTGTTCCGATGACCTCCTGCATCGGGCGTTGACGGCGCCATCGGCCCAGGTCTCGGTGCTCGGTCACACGAGGTGGGCAAGTGTTGGTGTCATCTCCGAACCCAACGCCCACCCGTTGGACAACACCGAGACGGCCCCGGCACAGCCCGACGGACAACACCTGGTTGCCGTTCTGAACGGTGACGTCGACAACCACGCCGACCTGGCGGAGACTGCGGGCCTGCACATCTCGGGGTTGATCACCACCGATGCCAAGGTCATTCCTGCTCTCGTTGCCCGCCGACGCGCGCAGGGCATGGAGCTCGGTGAGGCATTCACCTCCACGGTCGAGACCTTCGAGGGGTCGGTTGCCATCGGGGTGTGCTCGGCCGAGGCGCCCGACGAGTTGCTGCTTGCCCTGCGGGGGAGCGGCCAGGCGCTCTACATCGGCCTGGCCGATGACGCATTCGTGGTGGCCAGCGAGCCCTACGGAGTGGTGGAGGAAACGGCCCGATTTGTGCGGATGGACGGCGAGACGCCGCGCGGAGCCGACGGCACGCCTGGCGAGGTCGTGGTGCTTTCCCGGGCGGGGGCGGGCACCCTCTCGGGTATCGTTCGTACGGCCTACGACGGAACGCCGCTTCCGATCCGGGACGATGAGGTGCACGTCGCCGAGATCACGACCAGGGACATCGATCGGGGCAAGGCGCCCCATTTCCTCCTGAAGGAGATCTCCGAGGCCCCTCAGTCGATCGTGAAAACCCTCCGCGGCAGGATTGGCGAACGTGACGGGCACCTCGTCCCGACGTTGTCCGACGAGGTGCTTCCGTCGGAAGTGGCCGATCGGTTGGCCCGAGGCGAGATTCGCCGAGTTCTCGTCATCGGGCAGGGAACGGCGGCCGTTGCGGGACAGAGCATGGCGGCGACGTTGGCGGAGCTGGTGGGCGACTCGCTGGTGGTGGGCGCCCTGCCGGCAACCGAGCTGTCGGGGTTCGGGCTGGCCGACGACATGACCAACACGCTGGTCGTGGCGATCAGCCAGTCCGGGACAACCACCGACACCAACCGCACCGTCGACCTGGTGCGGGGTCGAGGTGCTGCCGTCATCGCCATCGTCAACCGGCGCAACAGCGACCTGTGCGAGAAGGCCGACGGTGTCCTCTACACCTCGGACGGGCGCGACGTGGAGATGAGTGTCGCCTCGACCAAGGCCTTCTATGCCCAGGTGGCAGCGGGCGTCCTGCTTGCCTCGGGCATCGCCGTCGTGGTGGCCAATGCGCCGGGCGCGCGTGGTGTGGGTGGGTCGGTCCACAACCTCTTGTTGGGGCTTCGCCGCCTTCCCGAAGCGCTGCAGACGGTCCTGGGGTTGCGTCCGGAGATCGCGCGAGCGGCCAGGGAGCACGCCCCGTCACGGCGGTACTGGGCGGTTGTGGGAAACGGGCGCAACCGCATTGCCGCCGAGGAGTTGCGGATCAAGCTCAGCGAGCTCTGCTACAAGGCGATTGCCTGTGACGCCACCGAGGACAAGAAGCACATCGATCTCTCGAGCGAGCCCATGATCCTGGTGTGCGCCGCCGGCCTGGGCGACGCGACGGCCGATGATGTGGCAAAGGAGGTCGCCATCTATCGCGCGCACAAGGCGGCGCCGATCGTGATCACGACCGGACCGGCGGAACGCTATTCGGCGGCTCTGCAGGTGATCACGGTTCCCTCGGTCCACCCAGCGCTCGACTTTCTTCCCGCCGCCATGGTCGGACACCTTTTCGGCTACGAGGCAGCTCTTGCCATCGATGCCCTTGCCCTCCCGTTGCGGGCGGCCCGAGGAGCCGTCGAGACAGTGATCCTCGCTGATCTCCAGGGCGACCACCTGCTGGCCGAGCTGGCCGAAAATCTGACGGTGCCGGCAGGGCAGTTCTTCGCAGGTCTGGCGTCCGGGTCCCATGACGGCCAGCTCGAGGCGAGCACGGCGGTGAGTGTCGCCTCGATGCTGCGCTATGCGACGGGTGTTCTGCCACTTGATCTCTATGAGCTCGAACACGGTCGAATCGGGTCGCCGTCGGTACTCATGGCCGACCTCCTGTCGGCGCTCACCAAGGCCATCGACGAGCTCACACGACCGATCGACGCCATCAAGCACCAGGCCAAGACGGTGACCGTCGGCATCTCCCGCGCCGAGGACACCTTTGTGTCGGCCCGACTCGTGCAGGAGGTCCTGGCGGCCGGTGCGGCACGTGATCGTCTCGGATACCGCGTGCTTCGAACCCTGTCGTCGCTCGATCCGGTGGTGATGGACGTGACCGGGTACACCCGCTATCGGGTGGAGGGAAATGTGGCGGACGGTTCCGCCACCCTTCACGTGCTCGACAAGGGCGGTGTCGCAGCCGGGCTGACGTCGCGTGCCGAGTCCGATCCCCGATTGCTCGGCACCAAGCATCGTGCCGCCGTCGAGCGGGAGGTCACCGTCGCCCAGGGTGGCCACGACGGCCGCAGCGTGGTCCTGGTGCCTGAGGTGAAGGGCGCCCAGGTCGTCGCCATCACCTTGTTGCATGTCGAGCTTCAGACGTACCTTTCGTCGGATCTGGCCCGCCAGGTTCTCACCGGTTATCGGGGTCGATACTCGGCGCTCGTCGACGCGGTGACCGAGACGGAGCCGTTCTTCCGGGACGAGTTGCTCGCCGAGGTGCCGATGATCGAGTTGTTGGTGGAGCCCGTCCGGGTGCTGGCGGAGCGGTGGCAAAGGCTGTGATCGGCATCGGTGTCGATCTCGTCGAGATCGACCGATTTCGTGTGGCTCTGGCCCGTACGCCACGGCTGGTGGAACGGTTGTTCACCGACGGCGAACGGGCCTATGCACTGGGGCGACGTGACCCAACCGAGCGATTTGCCGTGCGCTTCGCGGCGAAGGAAGCCGTCATGAAGGCGCTTGGCGTTGGCTTGGGGGCCTTCTCCTTTCGTGACGTCGAGGTTGTCCACGACGCTGCCGGGGCCCCCGTTCTGCGCCTGTCGGGCCAAGCGGATCGATTGGCGACGGACCGGGGCGTCACGCAGTGGCGACTGACCCTGACGCATACCCAACACCTTGCAGAGGCTGTTGCGGTGGCCATGTAGCCTGCGTGCACCCGCCATGCACCCGCCATGCACCCGCCATGCACCCGCCATGCGGCCCCCGAGGCGGTCGTCGTCCAGGCACGGTGTTGAGCGGAATCGAGACGTGATCGGCCGCCGGGTGGGGATCGGCCTGCACCGGAGTGGGTCGACCGGTCGACTCCCGTTAGCCTGACCGCCATGATCCCGGTCGTCACCCCTGCCGAGATGCGGGCCATCGATGCGGCGGCTCCCGAGCCGGTCGCAGTGTTGATCGAACGAGCGGGAGCGGCCGTGGCCCGTGCGGCGCTTGCCATGATGGGTGGAGCGTACGGACGGCGGGTGATCGTGATCGCGGGTCCGGGGAACAACGGAGCCGACGGTCGTGCCGCCGGAGCGAGGCTGGAGCGGCGTGGCGTGCGCGTCCAGCTCGTCGATGCCGACGTCGCGGGCGGCCGTTCGTTGCCGTCGTGTGACCTGGTCATCGACGCCGCCTACGGCACGGGATTCCGAGACGAGTGGCATCCACCCGACATCGGCGCTGCCCCGGTGCTCGCCGTCGACATTCCCAGCGGGGTCGACGGGATGACGGGTGAGGTGACGGGGAAGGTGCTCGCCGCCGACCGGACTGTCACCTTTGCAGCGCTGAAGCCGGGTTTGTTGTTCGGCCGAGGTGCGGAGCTCTCGGGGGATGTCGAGATTGCCGACATCGGTCTCGACGTGTCCGCGGTCGTGACACAGGTGATGGAGGACTCGGATGTCGCGGCATGGTTTCCCCGGCGGCCCCGTGCTGCACACAAGTGGATGACGGCGGTGTGGGTGGTCGCCGGCAGTCCCGGCATGGCAGGAGCGGCGGCCCTGGCCACTCGGGGGGCTCAGCGAGCAGGGGCGGGTTACGTGCGTCAGAGCAGCCCGGGGGTCGAGCCAACGACAGCCTCCGCCCCGGAGGCCGTCGGGTTTGCGTTGCCTGCGCTCGGCTGGGCCGATGAGGTGATCGCCAACGCCGACCGATTCTCCTCGATGGTGGTCGGGCCGGGGATGGGCCGCGAGCCTACGACCATGCGCGAGATCTGTCGGCTCGTTGCGGGGTGTCCGTTGCCAACGGTGGTCGACGGCGATGGGCTGGTCGCCCTCTGCCGAGAGGGATCGGGTGCGGAGAGCCTTGCCGGACGAGTACAGCCGGCCACGGTTCTGACGCCCCATGACGGCGAGTATCTTCGCCTCACCGGTGCGCCGGTCGGGCCTGATCGTCTGGCCGCAGCGCGTGGGGCGGCGAGGGCCGCCGGCTGCACGATCCTGCTCAAGGGTCCCACGACGATCGTGACCGACCGCACCGGTGAGGCGCTGCTGGTCACCAGTGGCGACGCCCGCCTGGCCACCGCGGGCTCAGGTGACGTGCTTTCCGGCGTGATTGCCGCACTGCTTGCCCGGGGAATGCGCCCGCTCGAGGCGGCGGCGTCCGCTGCGCACCTGCACGGGCGTGCGGCCGGCCTCGGCTCGCCGCAGGGACTCGTGGCGGGTGACGTCGCGGAGTACCTTCCCGCTGCCCTGCATGTCATGCTTGCCAAGCCCAGAGACTAGGAAGGACCCCATGCCCCGTTCCGTGCTTGTTCGTCAGGTCATGACCACCGACGTCGTAACGTTCTCGCCCGAGGAGCCCATCGATGATGCCATGAGGCGCCTCGGCGAGCACGGCGTCGACGGAGGGCCGGTCATCAATGCCGACGGTCATGTGGTCGGAGTGCTCACGACCGACGACCTGTTGGTGCAGGAGACCAAGCTCCATTACCCGACAGTCGTGTCGTTGTTCGGCGCCTACCTCGAACTGCCCTCCTCGCACCGACGTTTCGAGGAGGAGCTTCGGCGAGCAGTGGGGGCGACGGTCGGTGAGGTGATGCACGTCAAGGCTGTGACGTGTGCCGAGGACGACACCTTGGAGCGTGCTGCAACACTGATGCATGAACGGCATGTGAGTCGCCTGCCCGTGACCCGGGAAGGCAGGCTTGTCGGCATCGTCGCCCGCGGGGACATCATCAAGGCCCTGATCGAGGATTCGGGAGGCGCGTGATCACCTCGGCTGTCGCGAGGTTTCGTCCCGCGTGGGTGACGGTCGACCTCGAGGCTGTCCGGTCGAATGTCGCAGGACTGGTCGAGCTGGTTGCTCCGTCGGTCGTCTGCGCGGTGGTCAAGGCGGACGGCTACGGCCACGGGTCGGTCGAGGTTGCGAGGGCGGCGCTGTTGGGTGGCGCCGGCTGGTTGGCCGTTGCGGTCGTTGAGGAGGCGGTGGTTCTGCGCCAGGCGAGCATCGATGCGCCGATCCTTCTACTTGCAGAGCCCACATCCGAAGGAGCGGGTACGGCAGTGGCCCTGGGGCTGCACTGCGCGGTCTACACGGAGCGAGGTGTCGAGGTCATCGCAGAGGCGGGGAGGCGACAAGGAGCCGGCCCGATCTCGGTCCATCTCAAGGTGGACACGGGCATGCACCGGGTGGGGGCTCAGCCGGCCGAGTTGTCGTCCATGGCCCGCAGCATCGCCGGAAACCCGGACCTCGATCTTGTCGGGCTCTGGACCCACTGCGCGGTTGCCGACGAGCCGGACCATCCCTTCACGACGACCCAGCGGGATCGGTTCGAGGCAGCTCGTGCCGCGTTGCGGGCCGAGGGCATCGACATTCCGATCTCGCACGCGGCGAATTCGGCTGCGGCGCTCGATCGGCCCGACCTTCGCTACGACATGGTGCGTTGCGGCATCGCCGCCTACGGCCTCGCCCCCAGCCCCGCAATGCAGGCACACTTTCCCTTCCGCCCGGCGATGCGCCTCGTGGCAGAGATCTCCCACGTCAAGGTGGTGGCGGCAGGCGAGGCGCTCTCCTACGGCCAGAAGCACCGCTGTGCAAGGGACACGGTGGTTGCCACCGTACCGATCGGCTATGCAGACGGTGTCCCGAGGCGACTCTCGGAGGTGGGGGGTGAGGTGCTGATCGGGGGTCGCCGCCGTCCGATCGTGGGCACCATCACGATGGATCAAATACTGGTCGACTGCGGTCCTCCCGATGAGGCGGTGACGCTGCCGGGGGATGAAGTCGTGCTGATCGGGGAGCAGGGCGACGAGCGTGTGACGGCCGATGAGTGGGCAGTGAGACTCGGCACCATCTCTTACGAGGTGGTTTGCGGTATCTCGCCCAGGGTTCCGCGTCGCTACAGTCGCGTCGAACCGCTTTGACCACCTAGCATCTGCATGTGGTCGATCTCCCGTCGCTTGCGCTCGATGCCAGTGGGTGTACCCGCTGTGCGCTGGCCGCCGGTCGGACCCAGGTGGTGTTCGGGATGGGTAATCCGCATGCGGATCTCTTCTTCATCGGCGAAGGGCCCGGTGCGGAGGAAGACCTGCAGGGACTGCCGTTCGTGGGTCGATCGGGAAAGCTTCTCGATCGGCTGATGGCGGAGGAGATGGGTTTGAGCCGCGACGAGTGTTACATCGCCAATGTCGTGAAGTGCCGCCCTCCCGCCAATCGTGATCCCCGTCCCGATGAGATCGAGGCATGTCGCCCGTGGCTCGAGTCCCAGCTGGACCTCATCGGGCCCAAGGTGGTGGTCACGTTGGGAAACTTTGCGTCCAGGCTCCTGCTGGAGACCGGTGAGGGCATCACCCGTCTGCGGGGCCGGACCTACCCGTGGCGAGGCGTCGTGCTTGTCCCCACGTATCACCCGGCGGCGGTTCTGCGAGGCGGTTCCGAGGCGATGGCCGGTATGCGAGCCGATCTGGTTCGGGCAAAGATGGCGATGACGGGGCGGCCACATGAGGTCGCCCCGTGATCGTCGCCGTCACGAGGGATGCGTCGGACACCCAGCGTCTTGCCGAGGTGCTCGGCGGCCTTGTCGGCCCTGGGGATGTGCTCGTGCTCGCCGGTGATCTGGGGGCGGGGAAGACGGCGTTGACCCAGGGCCTGGCGCGTGGACTCGGGGTCGCCGAGCAGGTCACGAGTCCCACCTTCACGCTTGCCCGTACGTATGCATGTCACAACAGGGAGGGGCTGCGTCTGCACCATCTGGACATGTACCGAATCGACCATCTCCAGGAGGCGCTCGACATGGGCTTGGCCGACGAGTTCGTCGATGACGATGCGGTCACGGTCATTGAATGGGGAGATGTCGTCACCCCCGCAATTCCCTCGTCCTTCCTGGAGATCCGACTGACCTACGGCGAGGATGACGACGAGCGCCGACTGGCCATGCACCTGGTGGGCCCTGCATGGGTGCGACGTGCCGTCGCGATTCAGCAGGTGCTGGGGCCCTGGCTGGTGGCGGGCTGATGCTGATTCTGGGTATCGACACCGCAACTCCCCAGGTGGGGTGCGCCATCGGTGGACACGAGGGGGTTTTGGCCTCGTTCCACTCCGCCAAGGGGCGACGGCACGCCGAGACCCTGGTGCCCGCCATCGACTTCATCCGCCGTCAGGCGCGCATCGAGTTGAGTGAGATCAGTGCGATTGCCGTGGACGTCGGGCCAGGCCTGTTCACCGGCCTACGAGTCGGCATCGCGACCGCAAAGGCGCTGGCCATGGCCCTGCGGGTTCCGATGGTCGGCGTCTCGAGCCTGGACCTGGTCGCCTTCCCCGTCCGTTGGACCAATCGCCTGATCGTCTCGGTGATCGATGCCCGCCGTGGCGAGGTGTTCTACGGGTTCTATCGCCAGGTCCCCGGTGGCATCCAGCGTCTCTCGGACCAGTGCCTCGGAACCCCCGAGGAGCTGTGCTCGGAGATCATCGCCCGCGGCGAGGAGGTTCTTGCGGTGGGCGATGGGGCCCTTCGCTACGGCGAGCAGCTCTCCGACCTCATTCGTGTGGAGATCGGTGAGACAGGCCTGGCTTACCCCTCGCCCGGCTCACTGGTGCAGCTGGCCCATGCCCAGGCGGTGCGCGAGCAGTTCGTCAACTCCTGGGAGCTCGAACCGCTCTATCTGCGCAAGGCGGATGTGGAGATCAATTGGGAGACCCGAGAGCGGACGTGACGGTGGCCACCGATATCTCTTCGAACCATTCGGAGACCCCCGAGCTCGAGGTGTTCGTCACCGCGATGCGTCGACGGCACCTCCGATCGGTGCTGCGCATCGAAGGTCAGGTCTATCCCCGTCCCTGGACGCTCGGCCTGTTCCTGTCCGAGTTGGCCATTCGTCAATCAAGGGTCTACATCGTCGCCCGGGTCGCCGGCACGGTGGTGGGCTACGGGGGCTTGATGGTCCTTGCCGACGATGGTCACGTCTCCACGCTGGCGGTGGATCCCCGGTGGCAGGGACACAAGGTGGCCACGCGGTTGCTGCTCACGCTGGCCCGGACCTCCATCGCCCGTGGCTGCCATGCCCTTACCCTCGAGGTGCGAGTCGGCAACACCGCGGCCCAGGCGCTCTATCGCCATTTCGGTTTCGTCCCCGCCGGCATTCGCAAGGGCTACTACGCCGAGACCAACGAGGATGCCCTGGTCATGTGGGCACATGACATCGACCTCGAGGAATACGGTCGGCGACTGGATGCGATCGAGGCCGCCATTCCGGGCATCACCATCGTGGAGGGCATTGCGTGAATGACATGGTCACAACAGCGGGGATGCCGGTGCACGAGCGCACAACCATTCTGGGTGTCGAGACGAGTTGTGACGAGACCGCAGCGGCGGTGGTGCGGGGGGGCAGGGACATTCTGTCGTCGGTCGTATCGAGCCAGGTCGATCTCCATGCGCGTTTCGGGGGGGTCGTGCCCGAGGTGGCGAGCCGAGCGCACGTGGCCCTGATCACTCCCGTCGTCGCGCAGGCCATGGTCGAATCGGGTGTGACCGATGCGGACATCGATGCGGTTGCGGTGACCGCCGGCCCCGGCCTGGTGGGCTCGCTGCTCGTGGGCATGAGCGCGGCGAAGGCCTTGGCACTCGCGTGGGATGTCCCCCTGGTGGGCGTGAACCATCTGGAGGCGCACCTCTATGCGTCCCTGCTCGAGGAGCCGGCTTTGGAGTTCCCCCTTCTCGTGCTGATCGTATCCGGTGGACACACCCTGCTGGTGGGCTTCCACGGCCACGGGCAGTATCGGATCATGGGTTCGACCCTGGACGATGCCGCGGGTGAGGCATTCGACAAGGTTGCCCGTTACCTCGGACTCGGTTACCCGGGCGGCCCCGCCATCGACAGGGAGGCCATGGCCGGCGACCCCGAGGCCATCGCCTTCCCCCGGGCCATGCTGGACAACGGCTTCGACTTCAGCTTCTCGGGTCTCAAGACGGCGGTCATCAATCACGTGCGCAGGCATCCCGACGTCAGCACGGTGGATGTGGCGGCCGGTTTTCAGCAGGCGGTGGTCGATGTCCTCGTGCACAAGGCCCGTGGAGCGGCTCGGGCGATGGGAGCCAAGGGCATTTGCCTGAGCGGAGGGGTTGCGGCCAATTCACAGCTGCGTGAGGCGATTCTGGACGTCTGCGTCGCCGATGGCCTGCACGGCTATCTGCCCAGCAGGACGATGTGCACCGACAACGCCGCCATGGTCGCCGCTGTGGGATGGTGGCGCCTGATGGCGGACGGGGCCTCCCCGCTCGATATCGGGGTGGTCCCGGGGATCGGGTTCCCGGGGACGATCGGGTAGAAGTCCCGCTCGCGGACTGTTTTTCCGGCGGGGTTGTGCCTTTCCATTCGTCGGTCTATCGTTGGCACTCGACCCATGAGAGTGCTAACGATCGCCAAATGGAGGCGCATATGAAGCTTCAGCCGCTTGAGGACCGCATTGTTGTGCGAGCCAACGAAGCCGAGGAAAAGACCGCTTCAGGTCTCGTCATTCCCGACACCGCCAAGGAGAAGCCCCAGCAGGGCACGGTCCTGGCTGTCGGCCCGGGCCGTCGTTCCGAGCAGACAGGCGAGGTCATCGCCCTCGGTATCAGCGTCAACGACACGGTGGTGTATTCCAAGTACGGAGGCACCGAGATCACCGTTGACGGTGAGGACCTCCTGATTCTCTCCAGCCGCGACGTGCTCGCCCTGGTTCAGAAGTAGTAGGAGAGGAACAACATGTCCAAGATCATTCTGTTCGATGAGCAGGCACGACGCAGCCTCGAGGCCGGCGTCGACAAGCTTGCCAATGCCGTCAAGGTCACACTCGGCCCCCGTGGTCGCAACGTGGTGCTCGACAAGAAGTTCGGCGCTCCGACCATCACCAACGACGGTGTCTCCATCGCCCGTGAGGTCGAGCTCGAGGATCCCTTCGAGAACATGGGCGCCCAGCTCGTCAAGGAAGTCGCCACCAAGACCAACGACGTTGCCGGCGACGGCACGACCACTGCGACCGTCCTGGCCCAGGCCCTCATCAAGGAGGGTCTTCGCAACGTTGCCGCGGGAGCGAACCCCATGGGATTGCGCAAGGGCATCGAGAAGGCTGTTGCGGCCGCCGTCGACGCCATCGGCAAGATGTCCAAGGAAGTGGACGACAAGTCCGAGATCGCCCAGGTCGCCTCGATCTCGGCTGCCGACCCCGCCATCGGCGAGGTCATCGCCGAGGCGATCGACAAGGTCGGCAAGGACGGCGTCGTGACGGTCGAGGAGTCGAACACCTTCGGCATGGAGCTCGACTTCACCGAGGGGATGCAGTTCGACAAGGGCTATCTCTCGCCCTACTTCGTGACCGACCCCGAGCGCCAGGAGGCGATCCTCGAGGATCCGTTCCTCCTGTTCGTCAACGGCAAGATCAGTGCCGTGCACGATCTGGTGCCCGTGCTCGAGAAGGTGATGCAGACCGGCAAGCCGCTCGTCATCATCGCCGAGGACGTCGAGGGCGAGGCCCTGGCGACGCTCGTCGTGAACAAGATTCGTGGCACGTTCAACTCGGTTGCGGTCAAGGCCCCTGGCTTTGGTGAGCGCCGCAAGGCAATGCTCCAGGACATGACCGTCCTCACCGGTGGACAGGTCATCGCCGAAGAGGTCGGCCTCAAGGTCGAGAACGCCACCCTTGATCTGCTCGGCAGGGCTCGTAAGGTGATCATCACCAAGGACACGACCACCATCGTCGAAGGTGCGGGCACCGAGGATGATGTCAAGGGTCGGATTGCCCAGATTCGCCGCGAGATCGACGACACCGATTCCGATTGGGATCGCGAGAAGCTTCAGGAGCGTCTCGCCAAGCTTTCCGGCGGTGTCGCCGTGGTCAAGGTCGGCGCAGCGACCGAAGTTGAGCTCAAGGAGAAGAAGCACCGCATCGAGGATGCGCTTTCGGCGACCCGGGCTGCCATCGAAGAGGGCGTCGTGCCCGGCGGTGGCACTGCTCTCGTCCGCTCCCGCAGCGCCATCAGTGCGCTGGAGCTCCAGGGCGACGAGGCCACCGGTGCGGACATCGTCTTCAAGGCGCTGACGGCCCCTGCTCGCTGGATTGCCATGAACGCCGGTCTCGAAGGGTCGGTTGCCGTGCAGCAGATCGAGCGTGAGACCGGCAATGTCGGGCTCAACGCCGCGACGGGCGAGTTCGAGGACCTGGTCAAGGCCGGCGTCATCGATCCCGCCAAGGTGACCCGTGCGGCCTTGCAGAATGCCGCTTCGATCGCCGCACTGATCCTGACCACCGAAGCACTGGTGGCCGACAAGCCCGAGCCGGAGGCCCCCATGGGCGGCGGAGGCGGCGGCGGCGGTATGCCTCCCGGCATGGGTGGCATGGGCTTCTAGCCCAACCAAAACGAGAATGACAAAGGGCCGGTCCTTCGGGACCGGCCCTTTGCGTAAACGAACGAAGCGGGGTGCTCCGCGCTCGGCCATGACCCGATCGGCGTTGATCGATCGATCGACCACGATGGCCGGGCATTCCCGGGTGGTTCTCGTGCTCGGTCTTCAGCCGTTGCGCTTGATGTGCCAACGGAACTCGGCGGTGGCGACCACGACACCGTTGGCGTCGACCATCTCGACGTGGCCGATGGGCCTGCTCACCCCGTTGGCCTCGAGCTCGGTCATGATGGTCTTCCGTTCCTCCGGCGTGAAGGAGGCCCGGCCGACGATGTCGCCCTTTGCCATCTTCAGGAAGTTGATGTCGCCACCTCGGGCGAGCGGGGTCACGTTGCTCATGGCATCACCGAGGGCCGAGATCATGGCTGCACCGCTGGTCGCGTCGGCGAGCGAGAAGAGTGCGCCTGCACTGACCGACCCGACGTGATTGCCGATCTCCGGCTTCCAGCCGAGGCGAACCTCCGCGGTCCCGTCGGCCATCTTGTCCACGGTGATCCCGAGGTGCTTGTTGGCGGGCAACATTTCGAGCAGGGCTGATGCGGGATGCTTCTCGGTCACGAGGGCGCATCTTAGGGCGTCTCATGGCAAGGGCGGTAGGCTCGACACCATGGATCGTCCGCCCCCTGACCCAACCAAGCTGCTCGCCCACTGGATGGAGTGGGAGAAGGGCGACACGCCGCCCGGTCGGGTGATGGCGAACCTGAAGACGGGTGGTTTGCGGGATCTGTTGGAAGACCTGACCGAGCGACTCAGTCGACAGGGCTCAGACGAAGCGTGACGCTGCCATGGGTGTGACCGAGGAGGCCGCGGCGATCGTGCGAGGCGGTCCCCAGCTGATTCCCCGGCCCGAGGATGCGCAGCCGGGCGAACCGGCGTCGTGGTCGGTGCTTCATCCCGATGAACGTCGATTCGACCTCGATCGGGTCTTGGCGAACCTTCGAGCGGCCGGTGAGAGCGAGCCGCTGGTGCTCACCGAGGGCGTGCGCGGAGCAGCCGTGCTCGTGGCCCTCTTCGAGGAGGATGGCGAGACGCACGTCGTGCTCACCCGCAGGGCAAAACACCTGCGGGCCCATCGGGGCGAGGTCTGCTTTCCGGGTGGCCGACGTGACGGCGACGAGGAGTTGGTCGACACCGCTCTACGCGAAGCGCAGGAGGAGATCGGCCTCGACCCTGCCTCGGTCGAGATCGTCCGAGAGTGGCACCATCACGCCACGATCACCTCACAAAGCTTCATCGCTCCATTTGTCGGCGTGTTGGCGGGTCGTCCCATCGGTCTCGAAGCCAACCCAAACGAAGTCGAGCACATCCTGTACGTCCCGCTTCGGGAGCTGGCGCTCGAAGAGGTGTACCGCGAGGAGCGATGGACGTTCGGCGGCACGACTCGACCACTGTGGTTCTTCGACCTCGTCGGCGACACGGTCTGGGGGGCAACGGGCGCGCTGCTGCGCCAGTTCGTGATGGTCGCGCTCGGTGTGCCGCTCGACTGAACCGCCATACCGTGGGTTTGCGTGGACTCTCTCGATTTGAATCCCGTTGACTAGACTGGGTTTTCGGGAGCAGGCGAAACAGCGAGGTGGACGAGGGTGGCCGAGGTCGAGATCGGTATCGGAAAGTCAGGGCGTCGGGCGTACGGCTTCGATGACATCGCCATCGTTCCCTCCCGGCGGACCCGGGACCCCGAGGACGTCGACATCTCGTGGGAGATCGACGCTTTTCGATTTGATCTCCCTCTGATGGGATCGGCGATGGACGGGGTCATCAGCCCGGCGACGGCGATCGAGGTCGGCCGTCTCGGCGGCGTCGGCGTGCTCAACCTCGAGGGTCTGTGGACCCGCTACGAGGACCCCGAGCCGCTGTTCGAGGAGATCGCCGAGCTTCCCACCGAGAAGGCGACGATCCGCATGCAGGAGATCTACGCCGAGCCGGTCAAGCTCGAGCTCATCGCACCCCGCATCCGCCAGATCAAGGAAGCGGGCATCGTCTCCTGCGCCTCGGTCACGCCTCAGCGAACCGAGTCGTTTCTGCCGTCCATCCTGGAGGCAGAGCTCGACCTGTTGGTGATCCAGGGCACGGTGGTCTCGGCTGAGCATGTCTCCAGGACCGGGG
>JACOTK010000263.1 GCA_016178435.1 Actinomycetota bacterium | reverse complement strand
CAAGGCACCCATCCATCTGGCCGAGCTGGCCAACGGTGCGGGCGACACCTACAGCGCCGTCAAGTGGCTCGAGCAGGCACTCCATGTCGTGCCCGAGCAACCGAACATCCAGAAGGCCCTGAAGGATCTGAAACGAAAAGCTGAGAAAGAAGCCGCTCAGCCTTAGCCGGATTCCCACGGAGCGTGATATTCTTCTCAAGTTGTCGCTCTTGGAGCCGACAATGGGAGTGTCGGTGATAGTCGCTCGTCACCGACATCGACGGGATTGGGGTGGGGGCCGGTTCTCCTGCCACTGCATCGCCCACCAGCGCTTCGGCCCTGGGGCCCTCTCCGGCCTCCACTCCTCCCGTCAGGGGGTACCTGCCGATGCCGGAACGCCTCACAGACCCTTCGACATGTTGGCGAAACGGGTGTGATGATCGAGAAAGGCGAGGCGCACCATCCCGGTGGGACCTGAGCGGTGCTTGGTGACCAACACCTCGGCAGTTCCCCGATCGGGTGACTCGCTGTTGTAGAGCTCATCTCGATACAGGAACATCACGACGTCCGCATCCTGTTCGAGCGATCCGGACTCTCGAAGATCCGACAGCATGGGACGCTTGTCGGCGCGGCTCTCGAGTTGGCGGGACAGCTGCGACAGCGCCACCACCGGGGTCTCGAGCTCTCGGGCCAGGATCTTGAGCCCTCGGCTGATCTCGGAGACCTCCACCTGGCGGTTCTCGGCACTTGTCCGCCCCGTCATCAGTTGGAGGTAATCGACCACCACCATGCCGAGGTCACCAACCTTGGACTTGAGACGTCGTGCCTTGGCGCGAATCTCCATGACCGAGATCTGAGGGTTGTCATCGATGTAGAGAGGGGCCTCGGCCAATCGCCCGATGGCATGGCTGATCTTGGTCCAGTCGCTCTCGGTCAGACGACCGTTGCGCAACCGGGTGCTGTCCACCCGAGCCTCCGCCCCCAACATGCGTTGGGTGATCTCGAGATGGCTCATCTCCAGGGAGAACAGAAGGACCGGACGTCCGCTCTCCAGGGCGGCATGGGCTGCCATGCCCAGCGCAAACGCCGTCTTTCCCGTTGCCGGTCGAGCACCCACGATGACCAGGCTCGAGGGCTGCAGCCCGGACAACAGCTCATCGAGATCGTGATAGCCCGTCGCAACCCCGGTGATGCTGTCGCCCTTTTCGTACAGCATCTCCAAACGGGTGAGGCTGGCATCGAGCAGGTCACGAATCGGCGCCAACGAGTCGGTCACCCGGCGTTGCGCAACGTCGAACACCAGCGCTTCCGCCCGATCGACTGCGCCTGAAACGTCTTCGGGCAATGCATAGCCCATCTCGGCTATCTCACCCGCCACACCGATGAGACGACGCAGGAGCGCATGCTCCTCGATGATGCGCGCATAGCGAGCGGCGTTCGAGGTGGCGGGGGTCCGAGCCTGGAGCGTGACGAGGAACGCCGGTCCACCGACTGCCTCGAGCAGCCCGGATCGGCGCAACTCCTCGGCAACGGTCACCGGATCGGCCGGCTCACCGGCTCCGTACAGGCTGTTGATGGCCTCATGGATGTGGCCATGGGCCGGCTTGTAGAAGTCCCCGCTGTTCAGCCCGACTTCCGCAGCGGCGACGACCGCATCGCGGCTGAGCAGCATCGCCCCGAGCAGTGACTCCTCGGCTTCAAGGTTGTGGGGAGGCACACGACCGGCGTCTGCACCGCGACGGGGAACAAGTTCGGTCAGCGCCATGAACCCAGCCTCCTCCGATCTCCCTGTGGGGTGCCAGAGGCACAACCCTGTGAATTTCCGGTGGACAAGCGACGAACAACTTCGGTGCCCTGTGGACGAAACGGGCCCACGGCGTCACCGGGCGCGCCGGAACCCGGTCGTGAAGGAAACTGGGATGACGGTGTCGGCCGGCTCGAAGCCGGCCGACGGTTCACGAAGCGGAGACTTCCACCGTGACGGGGAATTCGACCTCGGCGTGCAATCGTGCTGCCACCCGGTAGGTGCCGACCTCTTTCACGGCTTCCTCGATGTGAAGCTTGCGACGATCGAGCTCGATACCGGTCTGTTCCAAGACCGCCTGGGCGATGTCCGTAGTCGTCACGGAGCCGAACAGCTTGCCACCGGCTCCTGCGCGAGCGTTGATGAGGATGATCTGAGGGACGAGCCTGCGAGCCAACTCCTCGGCGCCCTGGCGGGCCGCAGCATCGCGGACATCGCGCGCCCGACGCATGGCGGCCGCCTGATCGAGGGCCCCTTTGTGCGCCTTCATGGCGAGGCCCTTGGGCATGAGATAGTTGCGGGCGTAACCGTCGGCAACATCGATGACATCGCCCTTCTTGCCGAGCGACGCCACATCGGAACGAAGAATGAGTTCCATCACTCGGCCTCCATCGCTACAACCTCGCCGTCAACAAGGACGCCGTCCATGGGCTCGGTGATTTCCACCGCAACATCGGTTGAGGTGGCATCGAACGCCACCTCAACCGACTCACGAGCGTCCTCACTTGCAAGCGAGCGATCCTCACGGTCACGACCGCGACCACCTCCGCCCGCACCGCCACGACCGGCCCCACGGCTGGAGGTCACTCGTACCGCATAAGGCAGCAACGCCATCTCACGCGCTGTCTTGATCGCCAACGCCACCGCACGCTGTTGTTGTGTGGTCACACCGGTCACCCGACGCGAACGAATCTTGCCCCGATCGGAAAGGAAGCGGCGCAGGAGATTGACGTCCTTCCAATCGACGTAGACAGCTGACTCCTGCCCGAGGATATTGGCCTTCTTCTTGAACTTCTTGGGGTTGTCGCGGACCTTGCGCTCGCGTGGAACAGACTTGCGTGCCATTTAGAAGGGCTCCTCGTCGTAGGGAGGGGGATCCGATGCGCTTCGAGCGCCCCCACTGACGCCGCCGGCCTCCGGACCGCTGCGGCGCTCGTTTCTGACCACCTGGGCCGTTGCCCAGCGCAGACTGGGCCCAACCTCGTCGGCGATCACTTCAACCACTGATCGCTTTTCGCCGTCGGGGGTGTCCCACGAACGTTGTTCAAGACGACCGGTGACCAACACCCTCGAGCCCTTCTGCAGCGACTCACCGATGTTCTCGGCCAACTCGCGCCAGGCAACGACGTTGAAGAAGCTGGTTGCCTCTTCCCATTCATTGTTGGTCTTGTTCTGCCAACGGCGGTTGACCGCCAAACCGAACTGGCACGTCGCCGCCCCCGAAGGCGTGTAGCGCAGTTCAGGGTCACGTGTCAGATTTCCCACTATCGTCACGGAGTTCCCGGACATCATCGTTCTCGATTCTCTTGACTGTTACTCATCATCAGGACCGGTCGCGACCAACACAGCCTTCTTGACGGTGGTGTCGGGCAACCGGACGATCTTGTGGCGAACCACCTCGTCGGCGAGGCGCAGGGAACGTCCCAGTTCGTCGACCAAAGGTGTTTCGGCCGAGAAATCGACGACGACGTAGTAACCCTCGGTGCGGTGCGCAATGGGATAGGCGAAACGGCGACGCCCCCACTTGTCGACTCGACCGACCTGGCCGCCCATCGACTCGATCAGTTCCGTGCTTCGATTGAGCACCGCCTGCATGGCGGACTCCTCGAGCGTGACGTCGAGGATGATCATGACTTCGTAAGGCCGCATGAGCGAACCGATACCTCCCTGTGGACTCGACGCGCTGCGTCCGAGGCCCCTGACGGTCAGGGGCAGGGTTTGACTGGAAGCTGCCATCGTAGGTGGGCTCGGCACATCACACAACCTAACGATGGGGT
>JACOTK010000262.1 GCA_016178435.1 Actinomycetota bacterium | reverse complement strand
TCGATGGCACCACCACCTGAAGACCCACAAGGGCTGGCGTGACGGCCCACGTGACCCGGACGGCAAACGCACGTTGATCGCCCCGAAGGGGCCGGACCGCACGGACGAGCGCGCCGGAGATGGCAGAGGCGCGCGTGACGGCAACGGCGAAGCGGATGGGGCGGGCGAAGGGGATGGGGCGGGCGGGCGTTGTTGCGGCATGCCTGTCGCCAACCAGCAGCAAGGCCTGTTTGACGGCCGGTAAACGCCTTTGCCGAACCCACCGGGCAGGTGCAACGGCAGACAGCCTCCCGGAAGAATCCCGGCGAGGGAACGTGGGCTCTCAGAAGTAGATGATGTGACGGGCCCGCTCGGTGACCTCGTCGATGTCACCGGTCCAAACGCCCGTTGACAGGTACTTCCAGCCACCGTCACAGACGATCGTCACGATGACGCCCTCCTCGATGCGCTCGGCGCATTTCACCGCTGCGGCCATGATCGCTCCCGAGGAGATGCCGGCGAAGATGCCCACCTCGGTCAGGCGACGAGTCCACTCGATGGACTCTCGGGGCCGCACGATCATCTTGCTGTCCAACAGCTCAAAACCGTTGTTGTCCACGAAGACCGGCGGGACGAACCCCTCGTCGAGGTTCTTCAGCCCGTCGACCATCTCGCCTGCCGGCGGCTCGACGGCCCACACCTGGATGCCCGGATTCCGTTCCTTGAGGTAGCGGCCGACACCCATCAGCGTGCCTGCGGTGCCCAGTCCCGCAATGAAATGGGTGATCTCGGGAACGTCACGCCAGATCTCCGGACCGGTTCCCTCGTAGTGGGCCCGAGGGTTTGCCGGATTGCCGTACTGGTACGGGAAAAACCAATCAGGGTGGTCGGCGGCAATCTCGTGCGCCCTGCGCATGGCTCCGTTCGAGCCCTCACTTCCGGGCGAGGGGATGATCTCGGCTCCCCAGATCTCGAGCAGCTGTCGGCGCTCGATCGACACGTTCTCGGGAAGCACGACCTTGAACGGGTAGCCCCGCATCTTGCAGATCATGGCCAACGCGATGCCGGTGTTTCCCGACGATGACTCGAGCACCGTGACACCCGGCCCGAGTCGCCCGTCCTTCTCGGCCTCCTCGACCATGTACTTCGCGGCGCGGTCCTTGACCGAGCCCCCGGGATTCTGCCCCTCCAGCTTGGCCAGGATGCGAACTCGGGGGTTCGGGCTCAGCGAGGAGACCTCAACGATGGGCGTGTTGCCGATCAGATCGAGTATCGACTCATAAACAGCCACGGAAGCCTCCTCTCTTGTGGAGCTCGACGATGCCGACAGGAGCCGGCGGTGCCGACACGAACGACTTACGCCGCCCCGCCGGCAACCGCCGGCAGGATCGCGATCTGGTCGCCGGCGCCGACCTTGGTGTCGAGCTTGTCGAGATAACGGATGTCCTCGTCATTCACATACAGGTTCACGAACTTGTGTATGCCGCCCTCCGGTGACCGGAGATTGGCGGCGATGCCGGGAAACTGCCGAATGAGATCTTCGACGACCTCACCCACGGTCGAGCCTTCGGCCGTCACCTCGGAGTTGCCACCGGCATGGGTACGCATGATGGTTGGAAGACGAACACTGACGGGCACGAAGAACCTCCGCGAGCAGCCCAACCACGCGGCCGGGAAAAGTTGACTGAACGAGTCATAATTCTACAGGTCGAGGCCCGTGATGCGACAACCGCCTGGGCGGAGGCCCTGTCGAGAGCCGGCCTCCCGTGGCCCGCGGACACTGCCACGGGCTCACGACGGATCCGACGTGACGGTGATCGCCTCCTCGCTCGCAACACCATCGATGATCCGATACGAGCGCACGGCAGGGTCGGGGTGACGCAGGGAAACGATCACATAGTGCCAATCGGGGTCCGGCGCCTGGTTGACATCGGTCGGTGACGGATAGGCGTCGGTGTGAGTGTGGCTGTGCACGACCCCGATCACGGCAAGACCTGCGTCGTCTGCAGCTCGGTCGATTCGCAGGTGATCCCGGGGGTCGAGCGTGTAGAGCTTCGACGACTCGGCCGCGTTCTTGCAGGGATGGAAGGCGACAACCCGACCGTCGAGATGGCCCACGAGCAATCCACAGGCCTCGTTGGGCAGCTCAACCATGCTGTGAGCCACCATCTCGTGCCAGATGTCCCAGGAGAGTGCGATCACGAGGGCGAGGCTACCCGACGGCCCTCAGCTACCCTCGACGGCATGAGCGCGCGAGACGAGCAGGTGGTTGCCTCCAACCGCAAGGCGCGCCACGACTACGAGATCATCGAGACGATCGAGTGCGGCATCGCGCTCCAGGGCAGCGAGGTGAAGTCGTTGCGGGCGGCCAAGATGCAGCTCAAGGACAGCTATGCCTACATCAGGAACGGCGAGGTCTGGCTCCACGGCGCTCACATCGCCCCCTACACCTTCAGCCATGGCATCGACGGTCACGACCCCGAGCGCGAGAGGAAGCTCCTGTTGCATCGTGGCGAGATCGAGGATCTTCGCCAACAGGTCGAGCGGGAACAACTCACGCTCGTGCCGCTCTCGGTGTACTTCAAGGGGTCACGGGCGAAGGTCGAGCTCGCACTGGCCCGAGGCCGCAAGCGTCACGACAAGCGTCACGCGCTCGCCGAGCGGGATGCCAACCGCGAGATCGCCCGCGCCATGGCCGACGATCGCCGAGGGCGGTAGTCCCCCCTACCCTCGCAGGTGTCACCCCTGGCTCAGTCGCCTCCTGCGCCGGGGATTCGACGTCCGAGAGAGCGACATCGGCGGTATCATGAAAGCCCGTCGGCTTTCGCAGCGATGGGACGTACCTTGACATGGGGGTGATCGGTTTCGACTCTGGTTGTCGAGACGAGTGAAGCGAGCCGTGGTCTCCGAATCCACGTAAAAGAGTCGGAACAAACAAACAAATGCCGACGACTACGTCGCACTCGCTGCCTAAACAGTAGCGACGTTCTCCCGTTCCCAGCCCTGCGGAGCGGATGAGAACGCCATCAAGCGGGGCTTACCCACCTGGCTGCACCAACCGGCCGAGCGGGGACATTTTCGTTGGTGACGGCGGTCGTGCAGTGCCGATGGTGAGCGACCACCGAACCTTCCATCGGCTGCGCTCGGAGAAGAATCGTCAAAGCGCTCGAGGACGCGGGTTCGATTCCCGCCACCTCCACCCCTTGTCCGGCCGGTTGTGCCGGCCGGCCATGCAGGAGGCCCGCCCCGGAAACGGGTCGGGCCTCAGGTCTTTTTCCACTCCGTGTCGAACCCTCAGAGGTAGGGCATGGGATCGACGGGAGCGCCGTTGACCCGGACCTCGAAGTGCAGATGAGGTCCGGTCGAGAAGCCGGTTGAGCCGACGTACCCGATCACCTGGCCTCGCTTCACGGGGTCGCCCATACCGACGGCCATCGTCGATTGGTGGGCGTAAAGGGTGGAAAGGGAGCCCCCGTGGTCAACCAGCACCGTATTGCCGTAGCCGCCGCGTTCACCTGCCGAGACGACCACCCCGTCTGCGGCCGCGAGGATGGGGATGCCCACGTCCGCTCCGAAGTCCAGACCGTCGTGCATGCGCTCGGTGCCGTAGATGGGGTGAACTCGAGGGCCGAACTCCGAGGTGATCCGAACCGTCGTCAACGGCCAACCGAGCACCCCGACACCCACGCTGGTGGGTTGCCGGCCTGCCTGGCGGCGCCGGAGCAACTCCGAGATGGACGCCGACTCCCGCTTCAGCGCCGCCATGCGCGTCTCGAAGGCGTTCTGACGTTCACGCAGCAGCGCGATCAGGCGGCGTTGCTCCTCGGCTTCCCGCTCGGCCTCCCGGCCGGAGCGGCGTTGCTCGGTACGGACCGCTTCGATGGCGTCGGTCCGGCTCGCCACGTCGTCGCGCAGCGACCGGGCGGCGTCACGAGCCGACTCCTCGGTGGCCTGGGCTTCCTCGGCCTGATCCCGCAACCCCCGGTAGGTCTCGATCACCTTCCCCTGTTGCTCGGCGACGACGTCCAGGAAGGCGGACACCTCGTGGAGCTCCCGCCAACTCGAAGTCTCCACGAAACGCTGGAGTTGTCGTCCCGAGTCGTTGCCGTAGTACATGAACGCGGTGACCGCCTGCTCCTCGAGGATCGACTTGGCCTGGAGCATCCTGGACTTCATCAGTGCGGTTCGTCGGGCTGTCTCCTGATAACGGGCGTCGGCATCGTCGAAGGCCGCCTGGGCAAGATCGAGGTCGGCCCGAGCCGCCAACACCCGGGCATCGAGGGCTGTCAGGATGGCATCCAGCTTGCGTTCGCGAGACGTTGCGACCCGAAGCTCGGCGATCAACTGAGCCTCCTCGGCGTCAGCCTCATGCAACTGACGTTGCAAGCTCTCGAGCTCTCGCGCAACCTCCACACGGCGCTGATCCTGATCGGCCGACGATGGAGCAGCAGCGGTCGCGCCGGTCGACGGCGTGGTCACCAGCAACAGCAACCCCACCAGGATGACCGCTACTCCTCGACCGCTCGCATGCAGTGCACGCGCACGGCCGACAACATCTGACATGACCTTCCCATCGGTACGCCGAGCGCGAGGTCAAGCATTCGGGTTGGCGCCACCGGTCCGCTCGGCTCGGCCCGCCCGCTCGTCGCTAGATGTCGAGGAACCTGCTTGCAGCCACGCCGGCGCCCACGGCCCCGAGCAGTGAGCCGATGACGACCATGAACAGACCCGTCGTGAGCACCTGGGAATCGAAGATCGCGAACTGCTCGAAGAGTCGGGCGTCTCGAATGAAGCGCTGCGCAGGCTCCTGTGCGACATAGAGCACGGCAAAGGCGCTGAGCGTCCCGGCGAGGCCCTGGAAGAGCCCCTCCAGCATGAACGGCACTCGGATGAACCAGTTGGTCGCGCCTACCAGCTTCATGACCTCGATCTCGCGCCTCCGGGCGAAGATGGCCATGCGAATCGTGTTGAAGATCAGCAGCGATGCCGACATCAACAGCACAAGGGCCAGGCCCAGGATCACCGCCTGGATCACCCGCGACACCTTGAGCAGATCGCGTACGGCCTCCTCGGCGAAGACCACCTCGCGCACACCGGGCTCGCGGGTGAAGCGTGCGCCGATGGTTTTGATGATGTCGGGATCTGCTTCCCGCGGCACCACTCGATAGGAAGGCGGGAGCTTGTCCGGGGTGACGTTCTCGAGGTACTCGGGCTGGTCGGCGAAGTAGAGCTTGAACTGCTTGTACTGCTCCTCCTGGGAGATGTACACGACGCGCTTGACGTCCTTGCTGGTCTGCAGCTCGTTGCCGATTCGCTGGGACTGCTCAGGGGAGGCATCGCTGTTGAGGAACACCTCGAACTCGACACCGTTCTGCCAGCGATCGGTGACGTTGTTGACGCCGTAGCGGAGAAGCACGGCCCCGCCGACGAGCGACAGCGACACGGCGACCGTCAACACCGAGGCCAGGGTCAGGGAAAGATTCCGACGCACGTTCTGCGCGGTCTCCCGAACGCTGTAACCGAACTTGGTGCTCATGATCAGGAATACACCCCTCGGTCCTGGTCTCGCACGATGGAGCCGTGGGCCAGCTCGATCACCCGCCGGCGCATGGCATCGACGATGCCCTGATCGTGGGTGGCCATCACCACGGTGGTCCCGGTTCGATTGATGCGATCGAGCAAACGCATGATCCCCTCGGAGGTTGTCGGGTCAAGGTTGCCCGTTGGCTCATCGGCCAGGAGAATGAGGGGCCTGTTCACAAACGCCCGGGCGATGGACACCCGCTGTTGCTCGCCACCGGACAGCTCATGGGGAAATCGCCCACTCTTCTCCGCAAGGCCGACGAGGTCGAGAATGGCGGGGACCTGCGACTCCACGACATGGCGCGGCCGATTGATGACTTCGAGTGCAAATGCGACGTTCTCGTAGACCGTCTTCGACGGCAACAGCTTGAAATCCTGAAAGACGCATCCGATGTTCCGCCGAAGAAAGGGCACCTTCCACTTGCTGAGATGCGCGATGTCCTTGCCCGCAACCCAGATACGGCCGATGTCGGGCGACTCCGACTTGTTCAACAGGCGAATGAACGTGGACTTTCCCGAGCCGGAGGGACCCACAAGAAAGAGGAACTCACCCTTTTGGATGTCCACCGAGGCGTCACGAAGCGCGACGACCTCCTTGCTGTACTTCTTGGTGACGTTCTCGAGCTTGATCACCAGGATCCATTCCCTGAGACGATGATGTTGGTCAGCTGCGCCATGGGCGGGAAACGCCTCTGTGACGGACCGAGTTGACCTCCTCAGCCTACCAAATGCATCACTTGGGGTGGCATCGCCGGCAATCTGGCCGTCAAGAATGCCGTCAGGTCACCAGGCGCTGCAGCAGTGAGCTCATCGCCAACGGGGTCAGGGGTCGGTGAAGATGGAAGCCCTGGCCTTCATCGCAACCCAGCGCCAACAGCTCGTCGAGTTGACTCCTGTGCTCGATCCCCTCGGCGACAACCACCAAGCCCAATTCGTGAGCAAGTTGGACGACCGATGCCACGATGGCACGGTCCGCCGGCCTCGTGGTGACGCCTTCGATGAAACAGCGATCGATCTTCAACTCGGACAATGGATAGCGGGCCAGATAGGACAGCGATGACCAGCCCTTGCCGAAATCGTCCACCGCGAGGCGAACGCCGAGGGCGGCGAGGGCGATGACGCTTTCGAGAACCTCGACGGAATCGTTCATGACAACGCCTTCGGTGATCTCCAGGACCAGGCGGGACGGAGCAAGTCCGGTCTGTTGGAGGACACCGAGAACCATCTCGACGCAGCCCGGGTCCTCCAGCTGCACCGCCGAAAGGTTCACGCCGATGCGGGGAGCGTGCTCCCCCATGAAGTGCTGCCAACCTCGGGCCTCGTGACATGCCTGGGCCAACACCTCGCGACCCAGATCCCAGATGAGGCCGGTCTCCTCGGCCAGGGGAATGAACTCATCGGGGTCCACGGAGCCGTGGACCGGGTGCTGCCAGCGTGCCAGCGCCTCGACCGAGACGATCGCTCCCGTCGCCAGCGATACCACCGGTTGGTAGGCAACATGCAGGCCTCCTCCGGTAAGCGCCCTACGCAGCTCGGTCTCGGTCTCCATGCGCCGGCGCGCCCTGGCACGGAGATCAAGGTCGAACAACTCGAAGCGCGAGCGGCCGGCCCGCTTCGCGCCATACATGGCCAGGTCTGCGTCACGCAACAGAGTGGTGGCCTCGATCGAGGGGGAGTCCTCGCTGGTCGCGACACCGATGCTGAACGTGACCACGATGACCTCCCCCTCGATCGCAAAGGGGGTGGCAAAGCCTTGGAGGATCGCCCCGGCCACGTTCATCGCGTTCTCGGCCGTCGTCCCGTGCAACTGAATGGCGAACTCGTCGGCTCCGATGCGGGCAACCATCCCGTTGGAACCCACCAGGCTGAGCAAACGCGCCGCCACGGCGTCGAGCAACGAGTCGCCCATCTTGTGGCCCAGGCTGTCGTTGATCGTCTTGAAGCGATCGAGGTCGCACACCAGGACAGCGGTCACGCCCTCCCGAAGACTCTCGTGAAGGCTTTCCAGAAACCAGGCTCGGTTGGGCAGGCCGGTGAGATGGTCATGTGACACCTCGTAGGCCAGCCGGTCCTCGAGGCCGCGCGTCTCATCCAGGTGGCGAGAGGCCTCGAACGCCGCTCCGGCGTGGGCGGCGAGCAGCTCGAGGCACTCGATCTCGGCGGGCAGGACGTGGCGGGCCTCCAACGTGCCTGCTCCCAGCACACCGACCACCTCACCCGCGCGCCACACGGGGACCCCCGCAGCGAGGTGGACGCCCGATTTGGTGCCCTCGCCACCGGTGGTCGTCGCCTCCGAGGCGCGATCGATCACCACCGTGTGGCCTCTGGCCCTGACCTCCCCCACCAGGCCCGCCTCGTTCATCCCCGGGTGTTCCACCTGAGCGCTCGGAAGCCCGACGTGCCCGGCAAGAGACCACACCCCGGCATCGTCGACCATGAGGAGATCGACCGCATCGAAGCCGAGCTGGATCGCTCCGGAGAGCACGGCGTCCAGGACATGTCCATCCTGCAGCGTCCCCAGGGAACGACTTGCCACGGCGGCAATCTTGAGGAGATCGGATCGCCGGTCGGCATCGATGGCCTGGCGCTTCACCCGTCGCATCTGGCGAGCCGTTCGCTCGGCGAGAACGCCCGTCAGGAGAACGACCAACGACAGGGCACCCAACTGGTACACCAGCAACTCGGGATTCCCATCGTTGCTCGCCGCATCAGCCAGAAGCCTCGCCCCCACGAAGAAGGAGCCCCCTGCGCCCAGCGACGTGATGGCGGCGGCGCGCAAACCGAAATACGCAGAAGCCTCGTAGATGGGAATCATCAACATCACCACACCGGGTTGACGACCCTCGTACAGCGCCGTGAGCGTCGCCAGGAGAACCACGATGCTGTCGAGGAGCACGGCCGACTTCGCCCCGAAAACCAGGCCATGGAGGCCGCGAACCCCGGCCCGGCTCGACAGCACGTTCGTGGTGACGAGCAGAC
>JACOTK010000141.1 GCA_016178435.1 Actinomycetota bacterium | reverse complement strand
TCGGTGTCGAGGTTGCCCGTCGGCTCGTCGGCGATGAGGAGTCGGGGCTTCATGGTCAGGGCCCGTGCGATGGCGACGCGCTGTTGCTGGCCGCCGGAGAGCTCGTTCGGATAGTGATCAGCGCGTCCGTAGAGTCCGACCTGTTGAAGCATCCGGGTTGCACGGTCGTGGCGTTCCTCGGCCGGTATCCCTTCGAGCACCATCGGCAACTCGACGTTCTGTTGCAGGGTGAGGCGCTTCACCAGGCGGAAGTCCTGGAAGATGAAGCCGATTCTCCGACGGATGGCACACAGGTGGTTGTCGTCGAGCCCGTCCAACTCCTGGCCGTCGAAGAAGTACGCGCCGCTGGTGGGATCGTCGAGGCCACCGATGATGTGCATCAAGGTGGACTTGCCCGAGCCCGATGGCCCCACGACGGCGACGAACTCGCCCTCATTGATGGTGAAGCTCACATCGAAGAGCGCGGTGGTCTCCCCGGGGGTGCCTGGCTGGTAGACCTTGGAGACCCTGTTCAACTTGACGAGCGACATGGGCAGACCTGCCTTGAGGTGGGAGCAGACAACGTCAGTTCCGGTCGATGGACTTGTTGATCGCGACGACGGCATAGACGCCGTCGTCGGGCAGGAAGATCTGCACCTCGTCGTCGGGGATGCCCGCCTCGCGAACGATCTGGACGATCTCGGGCACCGAACGAGGCCAGATGTAGGGCCACTGGATGGCGATGAGGGTGAAGGCCAGTTGGGGATGGGTGCTCAACATGTTGCTGACGACCAGCAGCCCACCGGGCTCGACCAACTCGTAGGCGACCTGGAGGAAGGACTGGGCCCCGGTTCGCTTGCGAACGTCGTTGACGAAGTACTCGAAGATGCCGAGGCCCTCCGCGACGTGGAACCGCTTGGGGTCGAGGGTCTGGTGCAGACGGGACCTGTGCAACACGTTCTGGCGGTGCAGCACGAGGGAGTGGCGGGGGATCTCATGGCGCTCGGCTTGATGCAGGGCGAGGTCCAGTGCCTGTGCGTCCTGGTCGATCAGGGTGACCTGAACGTCCCTGCCCTCCGCCTGCAGGTCGCGCACCGTGCGAAACGCGGGAACCGCTGCGCCGCACGCCAGGCTCAGCCACTGGATGCGATTGTCCTGGAGATATTTCGCGACATGGTTCTCGACCACCCAGGTCATGGCGGCAGCTCGACTTCTGATGCCTCGCGCGTCGGCGGCGAACTGGAAGAGATCGGCGGCATGATCATCGATGGGCGTGCCGTCGGGGAGGTGTGAACCCACCTCGTAGAGGGGCAGGAGCGCCTCGGCGCCCGGAATGGCACGACGCCACCGTGCCATCGTGCAGTTCGGATTGGTGTAGAGCTGCTCGGTGAAGGGGTTGGGTTGGTGGCGTTGATAGCCCATGGTGCGAATCTCGGCGATGGCGGCCTCGATCTCCCCGGTGATCATGGCGGCGCGCTCGGGATCCTTCTGAACGTAGGGATCGACGATGCCCAGGTGCTGGGTGAAGACCCCACCGGTTTCGGTGATCGCTCCGGGAATGAGCTCGGCTGTCTGCACGATGCGGTCCTTGTTGTCGGTGAGTGGTGTGGCGTCGGGTGTGGTCAGTGGCGTGGGGGCGGGTGCGAGGTCTTGGGCCGGGTTCATCGGTGTGCCGATTCGATCGGGCTGAGTCGGCGGTACTCGGGACTCAGCAGGGCGACGGAGACAACGGACATGAGCACGACCATCGCCGCGGCCCAGATGAAGTAGCTCAGCTCCAGCTCGGCCTTGAACCCCGCGGTGATCTCGTTCACGATCGCGAGGCCCGGGAATGCCCAGATGAACGAGATGGGCGTGCTCGCGGCCGCCCGGCGAAGCGAGGCCTGCAACTCGACGTTGCGGATCGTGCTCCATCGGGTGCCCATCAATCGCAGCGCCGCATTGTCGTAGTGGTTCAGGGCGAGCTGCGAGCGTTTGCTGGCGAACATGAAGCCTCCCGAGAGCGTCAGGATGACGACGACGAGCGCGGTGGTGATCGGCGAGCCGTTGCGAGCCCAGAACGAGTCGTTGCCCGCTACGAAGGACGCGTTGGTCTTCACCTGGAGACCGGGGGTCTCGGACAGCCAGCGAGGGAGGTTCTCGGGCTTGCCCATGACGGCGATGGCTGTGTACGTGGTGGTCATGGCGAACTCGGTGAGCATGGGCTTCTCGCCGATGAACACGGCGGTCTTGCCGAGCGAGCTCACGCCGCTGGTCATGCCCACGACATGAAAGGGCAGACCCCGCAACATCACCGTGTCGCCGAGTGAGAGCTTCAGCTCACTGTCGATGACCGCCTCGCGATCGTTTTGGACGTGGCGACCCTTGGTCAACTTCGGAGCCACGAGGGAGTCCGGCGAGTCGTAGCTGAGCACGAACAGGTCCTGTCCGTTGAACTTGGTGAAGTAGCGCTGCGTGGCAGATGCCCGCACCCCGTCCTGACGCAGGCGGTCGTAGACCTCGTGGGGCACGAACGAGGAGTTGATCCAGTCGTCGGCGCCGATGGCGGTGACCCAGGAGTCGGGCCCGATGGCATTGACGAGGCGGGATCCTCCCGTGCGCACCTCGTTCTCGATCGCGATCGAGAGGACGACGGCTGCAGGCAGGAAGCTGGAGACGATCGTCAAGAGGATGGCGTGTCGCCGCCCCTTGGCCCGATACCACTGGCCTGCCAACTCCGCCTCGATGCGGAACTGGCTGAGTCGCCCGGGCCAGACAAGCACGACCGCGGCGACGATCGCCACGATGCTCACGACGGTGAGGAGGGTGTGGAACATGATGTCTCAGTCCCTACCCGGGACGCGTCGTGAAGTTACGCTCACGCTTTGCACAATTCACTGCATCGGCAATTGGGGCTGCCGGCTGAGCAGTTTTCTGCGGAGAGGGCAAAGAAGTTCCTGGAACCTCCTTTGGTCGCGGTGGCCTCATCCTCGTAGGCTCGGGGAATGGCCGAGAACTCCCGTACGACCGACTCCGGTATCGAGATCAAGCCGCTCTACGGCCCCGAGGACCTCGAAGGGTGGGATGCGGCCGGACAGCTCGGCGAACCGGGCAAGCCTCCCTACACCCGTGGCGTCTATCCCTCGATGTACCGGGGTCGACCCTGGACGATTCGTCCCTATTCGGGCTTCGGCACCGCCGAGGCGACAAACGAGCGTTTCAAGTTCCTCCTGGCAAACGGTTCCACCGGCTTGTCGTGCGCCTTCGATCTGCCCACCCAGATGGGCTATGACTCCGATCACCCCCGGGCCGAGGGCGAGGTGGGAAAGGTCGGCGTGGCGATCGACTCGATCGATGACATGCGCCAACTGCTCGACGGCATTCCCCTCGACAAGGTCACGACGTCGATGACGATCAACTCGACCGCCCCCATCCTGTTGTTGCTCTACGAGTTGGTGGCCGAGGAGCAGGGGGTTGCCTCGCACGACATCGGCGGTGGGACCGTGCAGAACGACCTGTTGAAGGAGTACATCGCCAGGGGCACCTACATCTACCCGCCGAGGCCCTCGATGCGGGTGATCACCGACCTGTTCGCCTATTGCACGAAGCACATCCCCAGCTGGAACACCATCTCGATCTCGGGCTATCACATCCGTGAGGCGGGCTCGACGGCGGTCCAGGAGCTCGCCTTCACCATGGCCAACGCCATCGCGTATGTGGAGGCGGCCATGGCGGCGGGGCTCGATGTCGACGAGTTCGCGCCCCGGCTCAGCTTCTTTTGGAACGGACACAACGACTTCTTCGAGGAGGTCGCGAAGTTCAGGGCGTCCAGGCGCATCTGGCATCGTCTGATGACGGAGCGTTTCGGGGCAAAGAGCGAGAAGTCGAAGCTGTTGCGCTTCCACACCCAGACCGGCGGTTCGACGTTGACGGCCCAACAGCCGGAGGTCAACATCGTCCGCGTCGCGCTTCAGGCGATGGCGGCCGTCATGGGCGGCACCCAGAGCCTGCACACCAACGGCTTCGACGAGGCGCTCGGGCTTCCGACCGAGACGGCCGCCCGCATCGCCCTGCGCACCCAACAGGTTGTCGCGCACGAGACCGGGGTGACCGCGACCCCCGACCCTCTGGCCGGCTCGTACTTCGTCGAGTCGCTGACCGACGAGGTCGAGGCGCGTGTGTGGGAGTACCTCGAGAAGATCGACGAGCTCGGTGGCGCCGTTGCCGCCATCGAGGCCGGCTACCAGATGGACGAGATCGAAAACGCCGCCTATGCCTACACCAAGGCGATCGACAACAACGACAAGATCATCGTCGGGGTCAACCGCTACAACGAGGTGGAGGACGCCGAACCGGAGATCTTCCCCATCGACCCGGCCTTTCAGAAGGCCCAGGCGGACCGGGTGCGCGCACTCCGAGCGTCACGCAACCAGGCCGAGGTCGATCGCCACATCGAGGCGCTGAAGGCCGCCGCTCGCGGTGCCGACAACGTGTTGTACCCCATGAAGGACGCCCTGCGAGCCAAGGCAACCCTCGGCGAGGTCAGCGATGCGCTGCGCGAGATCTTCGGTGTGTACCAACCTGCCCGATGATCCGGTGGCGACGGGCTGAGTGTCCGGGCCCCGGCTCAGCGAACCGGTTCTCGTCCCGGCGCCATGGTGGTCAGGCCAAGATCGTGGGCGGCATCGTGCATGCGCTCGTCGTAGGTCACCACGCCGGCGAGGTCGTCACCAAGGGCCAAGGCGGCGGCGAGATGGATGGCGTCCAGGCTGCCCATGGTGAGGGGGTGGAGTTGGCCGGCGGCGCGCAGGAGGTTGCGATCGATGATCAATTGTTCGAGCGCATCCAGATGATCGAGCGCCACATCAATGTCGCCCTCGACTCGGGCGACGGCCCGGGTCACCTCGGTGACAGCCAGCTCACAGGTGACAAGGACATCGCCGGGGTCCAAGTCGTTCCGCCACTCGCCAAGGGCCTTGCTCTCGCGCTCGACAACGGCAAACTTCACAATGGCCGAGGAGTCCAGATACCAGAGGCTCAACGTTCGTCGGCGCGCAACTCGGCAAGTGCGGCGGAGGCGGGTCGGCGCGTCCTGACGGGAGCGGGCAGGGGTCCGGTGACCGAGGCCGGCTTGAGCCGTCCGTCCGCACGGAGCCGGGTGAGGACATCGCTGGAGGGTGCCGGCCCGAGAACCGCGACCACCTCGCCCCGTCTGGTGATTTCGATGTGCTCGCCGGCATGAGCACGTC
>JACOTK010000261.1 GCA_016178435.1 Actinomycetota bacterium | reverse complement strand
TCAACCTTGCCGAACATCTCGGCCATGATCGACGCCGCCGGCACGCCGCGGGTCAGCGCGTGACCGTGCTCCCGATAGGTCGATACCACGGCGTCATCGGGCTGCAACGCCTGCGACACACCGACGGCCACGGCCTCCTCGCCGATGTAGAGATGCATGAAGCCGCGGATCTTCGCCGCGCTGTAGAGCTCGACACACGCCTCCTCGAAGCGGCGAATGCGCAGCATCTGGTGCAACAGCTCGTGTCCGTGGGCTCGATCGATCTCGCTGATGGTCATGCATCACGCTCGAGGGTCGAGAGGTCACCTTCGGGAAGCCCCAATTCCCGGGCCTTGAGCAGGCGACGCATGATCTTGCCGCTCTTGGTCTTGGGCAGATGCTGATCGAAATCAAGCTCCCGGGGAGCGACGGCCGGCCCCAGCCTGGTGCGGGCGAAACCGATCAGCTCCAGACGCAGGTCGTCGGTCGGCTCAAAGCCCTCGCGCAGCGAGACGAACGCCTTCACGATCGACCCGGCAACAGGATCGGGCTTGCCGATGACCCCGGCCTCGACCACCGCCGGGTGCTCCATCAAGGTGCTCTCGACCTCAAAAGGGCCGATGAGGTGACCGGCGGACTTGATCACGTCATCCGCACGCCCGACAAACCAGAACCAGCCGTCCTCGTCGAATCGTGCGACATCACCGCTCAGGTACCAGCCTCCCGCGAAACAGGCCTCGTAACGCGCCTCGTCGTGGAGGTAGCCACGGAACATGGAGGGCCAACCCGGGCGAATTGCCAGCTCCCCCTCCACGTTCGGCTTCTCGATGACCTCGACCGTGCCGTCGTCGGCAACCTTCGCCCGACCGTCGTCGCCCTGAAGAAGGATGGCCACCTCGACGCCCGGCATGGGACGACCCATGGAGCCGGGACGAATGTCCATCGCCGCGTAGTTGGCGATCATGATGCCGCCCGTCTCGGTCTGCCACCAGTTGTCGTGGATGGGCCGACCCCAGGCCTCCTGACCCCACACGACGGCCTCGGGGTTCAGTGGCTCACCCACGCTGGCGACAAATCGCAACGCGGACAGGTCGGCGTCCCGTGCCGGCTCGGTGCCCGCTCGCATCAGCATCCGCACCGCAGTCGGGGCGGTGTACCACACGGTCACCTGCTGCTCGGCCAGGATGCGGTACCAACGCTCGGCGTCGAACTCGCCCTCGTCGATGATGCACGTGACGCCATGGGTCAGGGGCGAGATGATGCCGTAGGAGGTACCGGTCACCCAGCCCGGGTCCGCCGTGCACCAGAACACATCCTCGGGATGCAGGTCGAGCGCATACGCGCCGGTCACGTGATGGGAGACAACCGCCTGGTGCACATGGATGGCCCCTTTCGGGGTCCCGGTCGTGCCGCTGGTGAAATGGAGCAGGGCCATGTCCTCGGGGTCGGTCGGCGCGATGGCGAAGGAGGGATCCCCTGCACCGAGCGCTTCGTGGAAATCCACCGTGTCGGATCGGCGCCCGTCACCTCCCTGGCCGATGACCAGCACCTGTTCCATGCCCGGCAACGAGTCCCGGAGCTTCGCGACCTTCTTGACGTAGAGCGCCTCGGTCGTCACCAGCACACGGGCATCGCCCAGCGACAGGCGCTGACGAATGGGTTCCGGTCCGAACGCGGAGAACAACGGTGAGGCGACACAGCCGGCCTTGAGGGTTCCCAGCACGGCGATGTAGAGCTCGGGAATGCGACCCGCAAGGACGAAGACCCGCTCCCCCCGGGCGACGCCCATCGTGCGCAACGCGTCGGCGAAGCGATTGGTCTGCTCCTGCAGGTCGCGGTAGGTCAGATCGGTGCTGTTGCCTGCGCGATCGAGGCACCGGAGCGCCACGCGATCTCCCCGCCCGTGGGCGACGTGGCGATCGACGGCCTCGTGGGCAATGTTGAGCCCACTGCCGCCGGGCAACCCATCGAGCAGCGCGCCGGCCCCCTCCCAGGAGAACGTCCGGCACGTCTCCTCGTAATCAACCAGGTTGGGAACCGTACCCCCGGCCACGGGCAACTTCTCGATGGTCCTCCAGTCCATGCACGCGCTCCACTTTCCCCCGAGTTCCTCACCGCCCGAACCTAATGCCGAGCCCACCTCCTCGTTCAGGGTCGAACGACCCTTGCAGGAAGAGACCCTGGCCCCTCACCGGGACGAAGGCACCCTTCCAGAATGAGCGACATTGCGGCATCCTCGAGGTCCGCGTTCCCATCACCAAGGCCGAGGCCGAGTCACACAAGGTCCAGGTCAAACGCGGCTGATGCCCGTGGTTGACCACCAGGTTGTCGACCACCAACCAGGAGGCCGGGCCGCTCCCTGGCAGAAACCTTTCCACCCAAGCGATCGACGTCGCCGCGTCCGGTGATTTCGTGACCAGTGTCGTAGCAGGAAATGCCTCGACCCGGGCAACGAAGTCGGGTGTGACCAACTCGGTCATGAGCACGACCGGGATGTTCGAGCCCTGGTTCCGCAGGCGCTCCACCAGCTGAAGCCCCGTGGCACCAGGCATGAACAGATCGACCAGCGCCACGTCGATGTGCTCGCTCAGGAGCACGTCGAGTGCCTGGTAAGCGTCGGGACGCACCACCACGTCAGCGCCGAACCGATCGCGGAGCACGACCGCCAAGTGTTCGGCGGCCACTGCATCATCGTCCACCACCAAAACCTGCGGCGCCTCGTGGACGGCTACCGGACTCATCCCACGCCCTCGCCCCGCTCGCGGATCACGACCACGGGACACGTTGCATGATGCACGCACTGACTGCTCACCGATCCCAGAACCAGGCCGAGGAACCCGCCGTGGCCGCGCGACCCGACCACCAACATGTCGGCCCCCTTCGAGGCGTCGAGGAGCGCAGACACCGGGTGGTCGCAGAACACCCGTTGCTCGACGACCACCTCGGCCGCGCCATCGCCGACCACCTTGCGGACCGCCTCGGCCAGGAGGTCCTTCGCGATGGCCTCGCCTTCGCCCGCCTGGAACACGGGCGCCATGGACTCGAGCGGCGAGACCTGGGAGTAGGGCAACCAGGACTGAACGGCGACCACCGTCTCCTTGCGGAACGTTGCCTCCTCGATGGCCCAGGCCAGCGCGGCCAATGACCCGGCGGAACCATCCACCCCCACGACAATCCGGCCCATCATGCCTCCCAATCGCTCTCTTCGTTGGTACGCCCATCCGGGCTCGACCCAGCATCGGCCGAATCGCTGAGCGGGCTCCAGGGTCCAAAGCCCTCACCTTGAGGACCAAGGGCCCGTGCCGTCGATGATGAGGTCAGCGACGATGGAACGGCCCGTCGGACTTCACACAGGTGAGCACCCATGAAAGTCGCCGTCTTCAGCGCCATGCCCTACGACCGGGATTTCCTCGGCGAAGCCAACCGAAGCAGCGGGCACGATCTCGAGCTGTCGTGGTTCGAAACCAGACTGAACACGACGACCGCGCCTCTTGCCGCCGGCCACGACGCGGTGTGCGTCTTCGTGAACGATGTTCTCGACGCGCCCACCATCGAGCGGCTTGCCGACGCCGGCATCCGTTCCATCGCGTTGCGATGCGCCGGCTTCAACAATGTCGACCTCGATGCGGCCCATCGGCTGGGCATTCTCGTGACGCGGGTGCAGAGGTATTCGCCCCATGCCGTCGCCGAGCACACCGTCGCGCTCATCCTGTGCCTGAGTCGCAACATTCATCGGGCCTACAACCGGGTGCGTGAAGGCAACTTCTCCCTGCAGGACCTCTTGGGTTTCGACCTCCAGGGCAAAACCGCAGGCGTCGTCGGCACGGGAGCGATCGGCGCCGTGGTCACGAAGCTGTTGCTCGCATTTGAGTGCCGGGTCCTCGTCTCGGACCCCATTCCCGACCCCGACTGCCTGGCCGCAGGAGCAGAGCCCACCGAGCTCGACGACCTCCTGACGGCCGCCGATCTTGTGACCCTGCACTGCCCTCTGACCCCCGAGACCCACCACCTCATCGATCGGCGGGCCCTCTCCTTGATGCGACAGGACGTCATGCTCATCAACACCGGACGGGGGGCGCTCATCGACACCTTGGCCGTGATAGACGCACTCAAGAGCGGCCGCATCGGCTCCCTCGGGCTCGATGTCTACGAGGAAGAGGGTGATCTCTTCTTTGGGGACCACTCGCAAGAGGTGCTGCAGGACGACACGTTTGCCCGGCTGCTCACCTTTCCGAACGTGCTCATCACGGGCCATCAGGGATTCTTCACCCGCGAAGCCATGCAGCGCATCGCGGCGACCACCATCGAAAATCTTGCGGCCGAAAATCTTGCGGCCGAAAATCTTGCGGCCGCAAATCTTGCGGCCGGCCCTTCGGGTCGAACGACCTCCACGTGAGGTCGAAATGCCCCTGGTTCGCATGCCACACCTCGGACGACAATCACCGGGTCGCCTCGCTGCTCGATGAGCGAGGCGACGAAGAGCACGGATGCAGCCCAGACGGAGGGGTTAGGGTTCGTTTGGCCCGTTCAGGATGCCCCGCAGTTCATCGTGTATCCGGATGGAACGGATTCGCCTCGTTGATCGAACAAAGGAACGCACATGCCAAAGCACCGCCGCTCACGCTCGTCGGGCCCCGGCCTCCGGCTCGTGTTGGTCATGGTTCTCGTGATTGCCGCCCTCGGCATCGGCTACGCCATAGGCAACAACACCGACGACGATGGCCAGGATGTCTCGTCGGGCTCCACCTCGTCCACTATCCCGACGAGCTCGCCGTCGACGTCGCTTCCGAGCGCCGACATCGCCACGGCCGTGTGGCCGTTTGTCGACAGCGACACCCGATACACCGATCCGGTCGAGGCGGCTCGGGGTTTCGCGACCGAGTTCGTCGGCTTCACGAACCCCACGGTGGGTGCGTTCCAGGAGGGTGACAGTCGATCAGGTGAGGTCGAGATTCGCACGAAGATCTCCACGATCACGACCGTGTTCGTCCGGCTCATGAGTGACGACACCTGGTGGGTCCTGGGGTCGGCCACCGCCAACATCGTGGTTGACGAACCGGCAACCGACGACATCGTGACCTCGCCTCTGTCGCTGAGCGGACAGGCCAGGGCCTACGAGGGGACCGTCAACGTGGAGGTCCGTCAGGACGGCTCGAACGAGCCGATCGGCGAAGGGTTCGTCACGGGAAGTGGCGGAGCAGACCTGGGCCCCTCCAAGGGAGAGAACACCTTCTCGAAACCCACCCAATCCCATGGATCGCTCGTCTTCGTCACGTACAGCGCCGAGGACGGACGGATCAACGAGGCCGGGGTCATGCGCATCCGCTTCCGGTAGGCTCCGGGGGAAGTCTTTCCCCTCGGAGGTATGAATATGTTTGCTCGGCTGGGCAGGTGGTGTCACGACCATCGTCGCATCGTCGTTGGAGCGTGGCTGATCGGTCTCGTGTTGCTGGGTGGCATCTCCCAGGGCGTCGGGACCGACTTCCGCGACGAGTTCAACCTCCCCGACAGTGAGAGTCGTGACGGTTTCGACGTCCTCGAGAAGGACTTCGCCGGTCAGGGCGCCGGCCAACCCGGCACCATCGTGTTTCTGGCCGATCAGGGCGTGGACAACCCCAAGGTGAAGGCGACGATGCAGGCCTGGTTCACCAAGGTCGACGCCATTCCCGACATCAAGGTCACCAGCCCCTACGCCTCCGACGGAGCGCTCCAAGTCGCTCGTTCCGGCAAGTACGCCGGAAAGATCGCCTACGCCAAGGTGGAGGTTCCGTACGATACGAGCTTCGACGATGCCCAGGACATACGCAAGAAGATCTTTGCGACGCAACCCGACATCCCCGGCGTCCGGGCCGAGCTCGGCGGCCAAATCCTCGCCAAGTTCGAGCAGCCCTCGTCCGAGTTGCTCGGTCTCGCCTTCGCCATCTTCATCCTCATCGTCGCCTTCGGATCGGTCATGGCGATGGGTCTGCCGATCGGCGTCGCCCTGGCAGGCATCGGCATCGGCATCATCATCATCGGCTTGTTGACCCAGGTCATGGCCATGCCGAGCTTCGCGACGGCGATCGCCACCATGATCGGGCTGGGTGTCGGCATCGACTACGCGCTGTTCATCGTGACCCGCTTCCGGGAAGGCCTGCATCACGGCCACAGCGTGGCCGAGTCAACCTCGATCGCCATCGACACCTCCGGGCGAGCCGTGACGTTCGCCGGGGTAACCGTGGTCATCAGTCTGCTCGGCATGGTGGTTATGGGGGTGGGTTTTGTCACCGGCCTCGCCATCGCGGCGGCGACCATCGTCACCGTAACTGCGCGTTGGTGGTGTGCGTCCCCCTGGCAGCAGTGGTCCTGGCCGCCGGGTTCGCCGTCGCTCCGCTCAAGAAGGTCGTCCCCCATCGGGCCACGAAGCCGCTCCGTGAAACGCCCGCCTACCGATGGAGTCGATTGATCCAGCACCACTCCTGGGCAGCGGTTTCCATCGGCGTCGTGATCCTGGTCGTGATGGCCATTCCCGTCTTCAGCCTGCGACTCGGCTTCTCCGATGAAGGGAACTTCAGTGAGGAGTCCTCGACCCGCAAGGCCTACGACCTGCTCGCCGAGGGCTTCGGACCCGGTTTCAACGGACCCTTCCTCGCCGTGACCAAGCTGCCCAACGGTGCCGCACCCGAGCAGCTCGCCGAGATCGGCGCCGCGCTGTCCAAGGCACCAGGCGTTGCGTTCGTGTCGCCGGGGGTGCCGAACAGCCCGACCGATCCGACCGCTGCGCTCTGGCAGATCATTCCGAAGACCGCGCCTCAGGACGAGGCGACCACGGAGTTGGTCGGTCGACTCCGCGACGTGGTGTTGCCCCCAGTCGAGGCAACAACCGGGCTCGATGTCTTCATTGCAGGGGCGGTCCCCGTCGGCGTCGACTTCTCGTCCTACCTCGGCTCACGCCTTCCGTGGTTCTTCACGGCCGTGCTGGCCCTGTCGTTCCTGTTGTTGATGGCGGTCTTCCGCTCATTGCTCGTACCGCTCAAGGCGGTGGTCATGAACCTCCTGTCGATCGGCGCGGCCTACGGCCTGGTGGTGGCACTGTTCCAATGGGGTTGGCTGGGCGACCTCACGGGCATCGAGCCTGCCCCCATCGAGCCGTTCGTTCCCATGATGCTCTTCGCGATCGTGTTCGGTCTTTCCATGGACTACGAGGTCTTCCTGCTCTCCCGCGTGCGGGAGGAATGGGTGCGGACCGGCGACAGTCGCGAGTCGGTCGCCGACGGGTTGGCCGCAACGGCCAAGGTCATCACGGCGGCCGCAGCGATCATGGTCTTCGTCTTCGGCAGCTTCCTTCTGGAGAACGACCGCATCCCCAAGCTCATGGGCCTTGGCCTTGCGAGCGCGGTGCTGTTGGATGCCTCCATCGTGCGCATGCTGTTGGTCCCCGCCACCATGGAGCTGCTCGGCGACCGCAACTGGTGGCTTCCGCGCTGGATCGATCGACTCCTGCCCACCATCAATGTCGAGGGCGACGCCGAGGAGGTCAACGAGGAGCTCGAGTTGGAGCTGCTCGGTGAGGACCCCGACCTCGTCCACTGACGCTCGGTTCCGTTCCCGGCCAAGGCCGTGTGCCTAACGAAAGTCGCGCGAACGCAGCGCAGAGCCTCCGGGCAGCGGGAGAAGGCGCACGGCTCGGAGGTTGGTGACCCCCTGCCTGCGCTCCAGGACGCCACGGACGATCAGTGCGCCACTGGTACGGCCAACCTGTCGGTAGCGACGCCACACCCCCGGGGTGCAGATGACGTTGAGCAACCCGGTCTCGTCCTCGAGGTTGATGAAGATCACGCCTTTGGCCGTCGCCGGTCGTTGGCGGTGGGTCACGATGCCGGCCACCTCGATCACGCTGCGGTGCTCGCGACCACGGAGGTTCTCGATGGCCACCACACCACGTTCATCGAGCACGGCTCGTACCAACGCGATGGGGTGATGTCCGGGCGAGAGTCCCATCGACCAAAGGTCGGCGGCCAACTCGTCGGCTCCGCTCATGCCGGGAAGCGTTGGTGCCTCGGCGCCACCGACGAGACCGGGAAGGGTGTCCGGCCTCGCATCACGCAACGCACCTGCTGCCCAGAGGGCCGATCGACGATCGAGATCGGAGCAGCCGGCGAAGGCACCCGCCATGGCCAGCGCCTCGAGGGCATCG
>JACOTK010000260.1 GCA_016178435.1 Actinomycetota bacterium | reverse complement strand
TCCCCGTCCTGATGGCGTTGACGATCCGGGCCGGACGGCGGGGTAGATGGCGACATCCGGCTCTCATCGCGCTGGTCGTGACCGCCGTCGGGGCGGTGAACGCCAGCTCGCTCTTCTACGTCGCCATCGGCACGATCCTGTGGTTCCCCTACGCCGTGTGGGCAACGAAGGAGCTGACACTGCGGCGGGCGTTCAGCACGGTCGCTCGCATCGGCGTCCTGGTGTGCGTGACCCAACTGTGGTGGATCATGGCCCTGATGATCGGCGGCCGTTACGGCCTGCCGATCCTTCACACCACCGAGACCGTCGAGCAGGTGTCGACAACGTCATCGGCTCCCGAGATCCTGCGAGGGCTGGGCTACTGGCTCTTCTACGTACGGGACAACGGTGTCCTCTGGTGGCCGTTCTCCGAGCGTTACACGGTACGACCCATCGCACTGGGCATCTCCCTGATGGTCCCGCTGCTCGCGCTGATCGCCGGAACCCTGACCCGCTGGCGTCATCGCATCCTCGGCGCCACCCTGATCGCCGTGGGCACGGTGCTCGCCACCGGCGCCTTTCCGTACGAGGACCCGTCCCTGCTCGCCAAGGGCTATCGCTCCGCAGCCATGGGCTCCGACCTGATCCTCTCGCTGCGCAACACCCAACGAGCCACGCCCCTCGTCGTGCTGGGCATCGCCCTTCTCTTGGGAACGGGCCTGAGCGCCCTTGCCTCCCACCGGCCACGTACGGGTGCCGTCGCAACACTCCTGCTTGGAGCCCTGGTGGTTGCCAACTTCTCACC
Source organism: Actinomycetota bacterium (assembly GCA_016178435.1). Classification (GTDB taxonomy): domain Bacteria; phylum Actinomycetota; class Acidimicrobiia; order Acidimicrobiales; family CADCSY01; genus JACOTK01. The sequence goes on along the minus strand of JACOTK010000260.1, from coordinate 2,242 downwards.
TCTGTGGACCCGAGATCTGCTTTCCGATCGCCTGCATCGCCCTGAGAAGATCCCTGCCTATTGGAAGAAGGCCGCAGCGGCCATCGACGCCAAGTCCTCCGCCACAAGGATCCTCGAGTTGCCCGGCTCCGATTTCGCCGCGTACCGGTGGGGCAACACGCTCGACCCGATCACCCCCGGGCTCACCGATCGACCCTCCGTCGAGCGAGAGCTGGTACCCAAGGGCTCGCCAGGCAGCGTCTCGATCCTGAACGCCCTCGATCGCCGCATGCAGGAGGGGACCCTCGACCCTGCGGGCCTCGCCCCCATGGCGCGGCTCATGAACGCAGGGGACGTGCTCGCCCGTTTCGATCTCGAGTACGAGCGATATCGCACACCGCGGCCCTGGCTTGCCTGGGCGTTCTTCTCGCCCCCTCCCCCGGGTTTGGGCTCACCACAACGATTCGGCCCTTCCGCTCCCCCCAATCGCGCCGTGCCCTCACTGCCCCTGATCGACGAGATCACGCTTGCCACCGAGCCCGGAGCCGAGGAGCCTCCCCGGCTGGCCCTGTTTCCTGTGCAGGACCCACTTCCGATCATCCATTCCCGACCCCTCGACCGTCTGCAGACGGTCGAGGGCGACGGCGAGGGGGTCGTCGAGGCCGCCGAGGTTGGGCTGTTGGATCCGGACGCTGCGCTGTTCTACGCCGGATCCCTCGCCGACGACGCTCGATTGACGACCTTGGCGAACGGCTCGGCAAACGACCTGATCCTCACCGACACCAATCGCCGTCGGGCCCAACGTTGGTTCGGCCTGCGGGAGAACGCCGGTTACACCGAGTACAGCGGTGAGACCTCCTTGCGAAAAGATCCCACCGACGCACGCATCCCCCTCTTCCCCCACGAAACCGACGCGCAGACAACCGTGGTGATCCCCCGTGGCGGCCTCCGTGCGAGCGCCACCAGCTACGGCGACCCGCTCCGATTGCTCCCCCATGAACGGCCGTCGCGAGCCATCGACGGGAACCCCGAAACGGCCTGGATCACCGGTGGCTTCTCCCGGGTTGTCGGCGAACGCATCGTCGTCACACTCGACCGAGCCGTCACACCTGATCACGTGACACTGCTCCAACCCCAGGGCGGCAGGGATCGGTACATCACCAGAGTCCGTCTGACCTTCGACGATCGTGACCCGCTCGACGTGGAGCTCGCCGATGCATCGCGCAACCTTCCCGGTCAGCGCATCGATCTCTCGGGCCGTACGTTCAGGAGATTGGGCATCGAAGTGCTGGACGACGGACTGCCGCCCGGCTCGTCCTACAAGGGCCTCGATGGCGTGGGTTTTGCCGAGATCAGCATCGACGGCGTCGGGGTGGTCGACGAGGTCACTCGACTGCCGACCTCACTTCTCGGCTCCATCGAGAACGACCTCGATCACCGTCTCGCGATCGTCGTGGCCCGCCTGCGATCCAATCCCCGAGAGCCGGTGCTGCGCGACACCGAGGAGGCCATGGCCAGATCCTTCACGCTACCCAGTGACCGGCGTTTCGGCCTGTCGGGAAGCGCTCGACTGTCTGCGTTGGCCCCCGACCCGCTCATCGACCGTCTCGTCGGCATTCCGTCCGCAACGGAGAACGGCACGACGGCAAGCTCGTCGGGCCGACTGCCGGGAGATCTCGCTTCACGGGCCTCCGCAGCGGTCGACGGCGATCCCATGACCCATTGGAGCCCGGGCTTCCTCGGCCAGGTGGGCCACTGGGTGCGATTCGACCTCAGCTCACCTCGAACCTTCGACCGACTCAACCTCCAGGTCGTTCGCGACGGTCGTCACAGCGTCCCGACCCGGCTTCGACTGGACACCGATACCGGGGAGTCCCGTGAGGTGCTCCTGCCCACGCCAACCGGACCGCTGTCGCCTCTCGATGTTCCCACAGCGATGACCGTGACCTTCCAGCCCCTGACAGCAGGCACGCTCACGGTCACGGTCCTCTCGGCGGATGCCGCCACGACCACGGATTGGTACACCCAGGGACCGATCGACATGCCGGTTGCCATTGCCGAGATCGGCATACCCGGGGTCCAGATCTCCGAGCCGGACCAGGTACTCCCCCCGGTCTGTCGTCACGACCTCATCACGATCGATGGCATGCCCTTTCCCGTACGGGTCAGCGGCACGAGCGCCGACGCCCTCGACCGCAGGGAACTGGGCATCGAACCCTGCAGCGCCGAGCCACTGATGCTGACCAAGGGCGTGCACGAGATT
>JACOTK010000259.1 GCA_016178435.1 Actinomycetota bacterium | reverse complement strand
CCTCGACCACGTCATCCTCCTCCTCGTCCGGTGACTCCTCGAGTGGTTCATCATCCGGCTCATCGGATTCCGGCTCATCGGATTCCGGCTCGACCGGCACTTCGGGTTCCACGACATCGACGGGCGACACCAAACCGTCGCCAAAGAGCACCCCGGCTCCCGCCTCGACCAGCTAACCCAGCCAGCCCCACCCGAACCCGGCCTCCCTCAACCTGGCCGCGTGCATGGGCCGGCGGTGATCGTCACCACCTGTCCGTCCTGCCCTTGGGTTGTTTCAGGTCTTTCATGCTATTTTGTTGATCAGATTCCCCCTCTCGTTACACCTGATCACAAGGATGCTCCATGGCCTTCCGCCGCTTCCCCTCCTCCCTGGGCGACCTCATGCCCGGGTGGCGCCTACGACGTCACCCGCTCCTGTACTGGGTCTCCGCCGGCACCCTGAGTCTTCTCACCGGCGTCATCGTCGCCCGGACGGTGGGCCGCGCCGAGGAGCACGCCGCGCGCTTTGGCTCCATGCGTCCCGTTCTGGTGACCACCGACAAGGTTCGGGCGGGAAGCGTTCTGGGGCCCGCGAACACCGAGGTGCGTCCGTACCCTGCGGCGTTCGTCCCGGACGGGGCGTTGGCCTCGAAGATCGAAGGCTCGGTCGTCGCTGCCGATCTCGAAAAGGGCGAGGCCGTTCTGAGGGCTCGACTCGCCCCGCGCGGACTATCCCCGATCGCCTCGTTGATCCCGCCGGGAGGACGCGCGATCGCTGTACCCACAGGAGTGGGCACGCTCCCCCTGACCCGGGGAGATCGGGTTGACGTGCTTGCAACGATCGGCGCCCCGGACCCCGCTGTTGCGTCCGCCGGCGTCGACGCATCGGCCCCTACGTTCCGCGTAGCCGCAGACGCCGTCGTGATTTCCATCGGGGAGGAAAGTGTCACGATCGCGCTGAACCGGGACGAGGCCGAACGCGTCGCCTACGCCCTCACCGCAGGCGTGGTGACGCTCGTCCTGAACGGGGCATGACCGCCGCCGGCCAAGGCAGGAATCCCGGCCTGGCGACCAATGAACGTGGTCGATCGATCATGATGGGGTCAGGTCACGTCGGAATCCGGGCGGGAGTACGAGTTGGAACCTGTCACCGACGGCACGATGCGCGCCCGCCAGGGTCGCGCTGCGTCGTAGTGATGGCCCACGACCCGCCCCAGCGACAACGCCTGGAGGAACGAGGTGGGCCCGTCGAAGTCCGGCATGACCACATACCCCGAACCAAGTGCCTCCGCGATGTGCGCGTCACTGCCGGCCCCACCGGGCAATCCCTCCTGTCGCGCCAGCGACGCTGCCTCGGCGTTGAGGTGGGCCAGTGAGGTCTTGGCGTTGAACACCTCGATGGCATCGACCAACCCTGCCGCAACGAGCCCGAGCAGATCCTCGCGTCGCAGGCATTGGCGCATGGGATCGAACGGGTGGGGAATGTAGACGAGGCCTCCCTGTCCACGAATGCGCTCCGCAACCTCCACCGGGCGCAGGCCGGGGGGGATGCGCTCGGTCAGAAAGAGGCCGATCACCTCGCCCGCAGACGTACGTGTCTCCTGCCCGACGATCACTCGGCACGCCAGGCGGTCACGCAACGCCATCGCACCGTCGATTGTTCCGTGATCGGTGATGCACAGCACCTCGATGCCGCACGACTCCACCGCCTCCTCCATCTCGTCAGGCGTCGTGGTGGCATCCCCCGACCACATCGTGTGGCTGTGGCAGTCAACGCGGACCCACCCGGACGGCAACTCATCGGCAAGATGAGGGTGTCGGTGATGCGCGTTCATGGACGTATGGTAGTGATCGAACACGCTCTGCATTGGCTCTGAGCGTGCGGGGATCGTATCCTCAACTCATGCAGCTGGAATGTGGATTGTCCGCCGAACTCGAGCTCATCGTCCAGTCGACCGACACCGCCGAGGCTCAACGTTGCGGCAACGTTCCGGTCCTTGCCACCGCTCGCATCATCGCGCTCTGTGAGGAAGCCAGCGTCGCCGCGCTCGATGATCAACTTCCCGAGGACCAGACCAGCGTCGGACACTCGGTGCAGCTTGATCACCTTGCCCCGGTCAAGATCGGCAACCGGGTGCGTGCGGAGGCCACGTTGGCAAAGGTCGAGGGACGCCGACTCACCTTCACGGTATCGGTCACCGATGACCAGGGACTCATCGCGGTCGGCAAGCTGACCCGTGTGATCGTCACCACCAACCGTTTCCTCGAACGCCTCCAGTAGGCGTCCCCGGCAGTAGGCGTCCCCGGCAGTAGGCGTCCCCGGCAGCAGGCGTCCCCGGCAAGGTCGGCCCCACACGCCGACCACCCGGAGCCTCGGCTCGGACAAGCACGGCGGGGCAGGTCAACGAAGCTCGGCAAAGAACGCTGCCATGGCATCGGCCCATGCCTCGGGGGCTTCCTGCATCGGTGTGTGGCCACTCTCGGGGACCACCACAAGGCGAGCGTCGGGTATCGCCGAGACCAACTCCTTGCTTGGGCGGTGAAACGACTCGTCCTGATCGCCGACCATCACCAGGGTTG
>JACOTK010000251.1 GCA_016178435.1 Actinomycetota bacterium | reverse complement strand
GACGCCATGCGCCCCGACATCATCGGCATCAACTGCGCCACCGGCCCCACCGAGATGCACGAGCACCTTCGCCATCTCGGCGCGCATGCCCGCATGCCCATCTCGTGTCTCCCCAACGCCGGGCTTCCCTCGGTTGTCGACGGAAAGATGCACTACGACCTGACACCCGTACAACTCGCCGACCACATGGAGCGCTTCGTCACCGAGCTCGGCGTCTCGGTCATCGGAGGCTGTTGCGGCACGACACCCGATCACCTACGGGCCGTCGTCGAGCGTTGCGCCGATCTCACCCCCGCCGTGCGCACCCCTCTGCACGAACCTGCCGCCTCATCGATCTACACCGCCGTGCCCTTCCACCAGGAGACCAGCTTCCTGGTGGTGGGTGAACGCACCAACGCCAACGGATCGAAGAAGTTTCGCGAGGCCATGCTCGCAAGCGATTGGGACACCTGTGTCGCGATGGCCAAGGACCAGGTCAAGGAAGGCGCCCATGTGCTCGACCTCTGCGTCGACTACACCGGCGAGGACGGCGTCTCCGACATGGAGGAGACTGCCGGTCGTTTCGCGACCCAGGCGTCACTTCCCCTCATGCTCGATTCGACGGAGCCCGAGGTCATCGAGACAGGGCTGCGTTGGATCGGTGGGCGGGCCATCCTGAACTCGGTCAACCTCGAGGACGGTGACGCCGTTGGCACACGACTGGACCGATTCCTGTCGCTTGCCCGTGAGTACGGCGCGGCGGTGGTCTGCACCTGCATCGACGAGGAGGGCCAGGCCCGCACCGCCGAATGGAAGCTGCGTGCCGCTAGGGCCATCCACAACCTCGCCGTCGATCGTTACGGCCTCGAAGCGAGCGACCTCCTGTTCGACCCGCTTGTGCTGCCGCTCTCCACCGGCATGGAGGAGAGCCGTCGGGACGGCATCGAGACCATCGAGGGCATTCGGGCCATCAAGGCCGGGCTTCCGGGTGTCTCGACCATCGTCGGACTCTCCAACGTCAGCTTCGGCCTGAACCCGGCTGCTCGACACGTGCTCAACTCGGTCTTTCTCCACGAGTGTGTGGAGGCCGGGCTCGACGCGGCCATCGTGCATGCCGCTCGGATCATGCCGCTGTCCAGGATCGACGAGCGCGCCCGTGAGGTCTGCCTCGACCTGATCTACGACCGCCGGCGTGCCGACTACGACCCGTTGCAGGTGCTGCTCGGACTCTTCGAGGGTGTCAGTGCGACCGACGTCGTGCAGGAGGACCGCAGCGACTGGACGATCGAGCGACGTCTCAGCACCCGCATCATCGACGGCGACCGCGACGGCCTCGAAGCCGACCTGGACGAGGCACTGGCAAGTGGGCTCCCGGCGCTCGCCATCGTGAACGACGTGCTGCTCGAGGGCATGAAGGTCGTCGGCGACCTGTTCGGATCGGGCCAGATGCAGTTGCCGTTCGTCCTCCAGTCGGCCGAGACGATGAAGACCTCGGTGGCCTACCTGGAACCCCACATGGAGAAGTCCGACCAGGGCGACAAGGGCCGCATCGTGTTGGCCACGGTCAAGGGCGACGTGCACGACATCGGCAAGAACCTGGTCGACATCATCCTCACCAACAACGGCTATCAGGTGTGCAACCTCGGCATCAAGGTCTCGGTCGCCGAGATGATCGAAAAGGCGGTCGAGATCAATGCCCATGCGATCGGCATGAGCGGGCTGCTGGTGAAGAGCACCTTGATCATGCGGGAGAACCTCGAGGAGCTCAACAGCCGCAACCTCTCGAGCATCCCCGTGCTGCTGGGCGGCGCTGCCCTGACCCGTACCTATGTCGAACGTGACCTGCGCGAGGTCTACGAGGGACGCGTCTTCTACGGCAAGGACGCCTTCGAGGGCCTCCACATCATGGATCGCCTCGTCGAGCTCGAGCGCAACCCCGACGCCGGCGCGGACGGTTGGGGCCGGGACCCGGGGGGCCGTGATCTCCCGGCTCGTGCGCCGCGCGCCGTCGTCGACGCCGCCGACCTGCCGTCCCGCTCGCCGGAGGTCGCCAAAGACAATCCGGTCCTCCATCCCCCGTTTCTGGGGACGCGGGTCGTCAAGGGGATTGCCATCGACGAGATCGGCCGCTACGTCAACGAGACGGCCCTGTTCCGAAACCAGTGGCAGTACCGCCCCGAGAAGGGTGAGAGCGACGAGGCTTTCAAGGATCGGATCAGGCCCGTGTACCGCGAGGTGCTTGGTGCTGCGGTCGCCGATGGGCTGCTCGTTCCGCAGGTGGTCTACGGCTATTTCGCCGTCAACGCGGACGGCGACGACCTGGTGGTCTGGAACGGACCGGAGCGTGCCCGCGAGCTGACCCGCTTCCATTTCCCCCGCCAGAGCGAGGCGCCGTATCTCTGCATCGCCGACTTCTTCCGGTCCGTCGACTCGGACGAGATCGACTATGCCGCCTTCCACATCGTCACCATGGGCGAGCGTGTCTCCCAGGAGACCGCCAAGCTCTTCGCCGCCGACCGATACCAGGAATACCTGCACCTGCACGGACTTGGCTCCGAACTCGCCGAAGCACTTGCCGAGTACTGGCATCGCCGCATCCGTGAGGAATGGGGTTTCGCCGAGGAGGACGGGCCGAGCATCGCCGGCCTGTTCCGCCAGCAGTATCGAGGCGGGCGCTACTCGTGGGGCTACCCCGCGTGTCCCGACCTGGAGGACAACGTGAAGGTCTGGGAACTGCTCGACGGCAAACGGCTGGGCATCGAGGTCGGCGAGGAGACGGGCTTCCAGTTCCAGCCCGAGCAGACCACCTCGGCCATCATCTGCCACCACCCCCG
>JACOTK010000250.1 GCA_016178435.1 Actinomycetota bacterium | reverse complement strand
CCGACTCGGCGTGTCCCCCAGCAATGCGGCGACCATGTGCTTGGTCACGGCGTTCTTCGAGCCACGAACGGTCACATCGCCCACGAGGGGGCCGATCGGCTCGACTCGCCACGACGTCGGGGCAACAGGCATGGACGGGTTGGACATGGCCGACATCCTACGTCCTTCGATTCACCGATCTTCGCCCGGGGACACACCCCCCGCCCCTGATCAAGACGTGCCCGTCGACCTCGACTCCGTCTCGATCAGGAGCGAACGGGCATGCAGGGCGCCCACGGCCTCGGTCTGCAGCTCGTCTCGCAGGTGCAGTGCGTTGATCTCGTCGAGCGGAATCCAGCGAAGCTCCTCGATCTCGGGCGAACCGAGATCGAGCGCATGGAGATCCTGCCCCGGGGCAGGCCGGGCCGAGAAGATGACGTCCACACGTTGCTGCACGGGCTCCACCACCACGAAGGGCCTCCCGAGGAGGTCGACCTCGATACCGACCTCCTCGCGGACCTCACGACGAGCGGCAACCTCCACCTCTTCGCGGCGCTTCACGATGCCTCCGGGCAGGCCCCATCCGGGACGATAGGAATGTCGCACCAACAGGATGCGTCCGTCCTCGTGCTCCACGAGGCACAGTGCCCCCACGGTGTAGGTGGGTGACGCCAAGCGGAGGACCCGACGACGCACCCGACTGGGCAGGTAGGCGAAGGCCTGCAACGCCAAACGATGGTATGGAACCGGCATCGGTCCAGCCTACGGGTGGGCAGGCCCTTCAGGGCTTACGCGCAGCCGCCATCAGCTGATCGAGCAATGCCGTCGTGGCCGCGGCCACCGGCGCGCGCCGGGCATCGTGCTCGATCACCACGAGATCGCGACCACCCATCTCGGCGACCACCGCGCCGGCCTCATGGCAGATCAACATGCCCCCCAGGTAGTCCCAGGCGCCGTGAATGCCATCGCTCGTGTCGAGATAGGCGTCGAGTCGCCCGCACGCAACGGCACACAGATCGAGGGCCGCCGCACCCAGCGCCCGGAACTGGCGCCAGCCCGGATGTGCACGGGGCATGCCCGAGATTCCCACCATGGCATCCGCGAGCGAGATGCACCCACTCGCCACGATGGGTCTGCCGTTCAGTCGGGCGCCCCCGCCGCGGACGGCCTCGAAACGCTCCCCCGTCGCCTGGTTCGCGACAACCGCCACCCACGGACCCTCCTCGTCGAGCGCACACAGACTGGTCGCATACCAGGGCACCCCGCGACTGGCGTTGGTGGATCCGTCCACGGGGTCCACCACCACGGTCACCCGGGAGGTCGCATCCGTCGGGGCGTGGAGGCCCGACTCCTCGCTCAAGACGCCCACGCCACTCGGGGCCAGAACCTGGAGGGCAGCGGCGTCGGCAACCAGATCAATGGCGTACTGCGTCGGGCGCTCCGTCATGGGTCGCCAGTCCTCGACGACCGACAGCGCCTCGTGGACCGCATCGACGGTCTGTCCGAGCAGGCTCAACATCCGGCGGTCATCCACGCCCTGACGGTACAACCTCACGACGGGCTACCCTGCCAGGCGTGGCAATCATCGACGTACCCGGTTTCATCTCCGACCTCAAGGACCACGCGGTGGATCACGGGTTCCACATCCACGACGAACGTCACTTCGTCGAGACCTACTCCATGCGCCAGGCATGGGAGGTCGACTTTCACCCGGAGGAGGGGTGCGGCGGACCGCTCGACCTGCACCTCTCGCTCGAGGTCGACCCACGGGTCCTGCTCGCGTTCGAGGACGCCATCATGGAGCTCGACCCCGAGGAGGTGCCCCCGGACGAGTACTTCTTTCCCCTGGTCTTCAACTGGGCGCTTCCCCCGCTTCCCGCGGGCCCCGATCTCCTCGTACTGGCCACCGAGCTTGCCGGGGTCGGCGGTCCGGACCTGCCGATCGAGGTGTCGGCCATCGACTCCTACGGCGCCGTCAACGCCCCTGAGCGAAGTCTCACCGTGGTTGCCCGCCGACAGATATCGCTCTCCCAACTCATCCAGAACGAGGAGGAGCTGTGCGACACCCTCGATCGCTGCCTCGCCGTGAGCCGCTATCTGCTCGAACGTGCCCCCGCCTGGCTGGGTGACTGAACACTGCTCAGACGGCCTCGCATCATGGTCGCGATCTCGGCGTTCGCATAGCCCGCCCACGCCACGTCCGCATGGGGGTCGAGCGGCACGGCGAGGGGCCCGGGGGGCAGGGATTCGACGACGACACCCGCGGCGCGGGCGATGACCAGCGCCGCCAGGTCATAGGGGTGAGCGGCCATCGTGCCGGGCGCCAGGAGCGGGCGGGGATCCAGCACCGCTGCGTCCGAGCCCGCTGCGAGACCCATGAGCAACCCGCCCGTGCAGAGCCAGGGGTCCTCGTAGACCTCCAGGCCTGCAAGCAGGCGGTCCTCCCATGCGCCGATGACCGCCTTGGCGCCCGGGGCGAAGCGGGCAACCGTGACGAACGACCGGTCGACGATCGCGCCTCGGCGAGGCCGCAGCGTGACCCGCCTCGACCGTCGCCCCCCACCACTGAGGTCTTCATCGAGCACGTGAGGCTCGCCAACCGTCGTCGCCCAGGCGACCAGACCACGATCGACACGCTCGATGGGCGCCTCCACGGCAACGCCGAGCTCCAGGTCCTCGAGGGTCTCGGCATGACGCCCGGCGCCGATCAGGATCCACGCGCTGCGCTTTGCCGCCAGGTAGGGCCGCGTGCCGTCGAGCGGGTCGACCAGGTACCGCCAAGGCCCCTCCCCCGTGCCGACGGCCAACGGCTCATCGTGTCCCTCCATCACGAGGAGGCCCGGCCAACGAGGCCCGATCAGCTCGGCGAAACCCTCCAGCAGCGCCGTGTCCGCCCGCTCGTCGACCCCGAACACCTCGTCACCACCCTCCATGCGCAGGACCGCCTGATCGGCGTCGGCGCATGCCGGCCGATCGTTTCGAACGGCATCTCGTGCAGCGCTTGCCACCCGGACGAGAGCCCGAGCGAGGTCCGCCGACACCTCGTCGTCGGGCCGCAGGTCGTCGTCGGGCCGCAGGTCGTCGTCGGGACGCAGGTCGTCGTCGGGACCGAGCACCCCTCATTCCTAACACCTCCAACCGCCAACGGCGCCCGGACACGCCGGCGCAGGCGTGATGTGCCGGCCCACCGAAGACTCTTCGACATGGCGACGACAGGCCTGCCCCCGTCCGATCACACGAACGCGAGAACGAGGCATGGATGAGCGGCGGTCCGCTGCTATCGTGCGTTGGTTCCATTCCGGGGTAGCTCAATTGGCAGAGCAAACGGCTGTTAACCGTTAGGTTCTCGGTTCGAGTCCGAGCCCCGGAGCCACCACTTGGGGAAGCCATTGCTCTCCAGGCCGGCCCGGGGCGGTAGCTCAGTGGTTAGAGCAACCGACTCATAATCGGTCAGGCGTGGGTTCGATCCCCACCCGCCCCACCCGCTCCGGACGTTCGCCTCGCCCGAATCCCTCAAGTCCTCACCGGCGTCGCCGATGGGGTTGCAGGACAGCCGGCCGAGAAATCCCCTTGCGGCGACCAAGACCGGCGACTGAGGACAGGGGGCTCACCATGGTGGGCATCATTGATCTTGCGATGTCGCATCGGGGCACAGGGGCTACTCGATGAGCGCCCGAGTCGGCGGCCTCACGGCCGGCCAGTGGGAGGGCGTGCAACTCGCTGCGGCTTATGCCGCGGCATTCTTCGAGCAACGCCAGGACGATGCCCTGCAGCTCATCGGAGCGGCGAGTGCCGAACAACTCGGTGAAGGCGCTCTGCTCCTGGCGCTGCTGATGATGAGCGGTCAGGCGGCGAAGACCACCGGCTCCCCCGCCGACGTCGCCCGCGGCTGGGCCTCACTGGCGGCGAACGCTGCCAACGAGCCCAACTGGAACGAACCGGGCTAGAGCCAACGAAGGCCAATCCCGTTCAGTTAAGGTTACAGGGTGTAGTTTGGGTGAACGCCTCGTGCTGGATGGTTGAAGCCGGTTTCTGACCGACGGGCTCTCGTGGGCGACGGGAGCGGAGGCGGTGGTGTTGCCGTCGAAGTCGGCGATCTTCCAGGCGCGAGCGCGTCTCGGTGCCGAACCAGTTGCGGGG
>JACOTK010000249.1 GCA_016178435.1 Actinomycetota bacterium | reverse complement strand
GGGCGTGACGGCCCATGCGCTGTTGCTCATCGATGCCGCGGCGTTCCATCGTGGCCACACCGATCCCGGTGAGATCTGTGAGCTCGCCGGTGTGGGTCCGATCGACGTCGCATCGGCCAGGCGGCTCTTCGGTGACGTCATCGTCGACATCATCGTCACCGACGGGGTGGATGTGCGCACGGTTGCCCACGCTGGGCGAACCGCCAACCGTCGCCAGAAGGCAGCCCTGTTGGTGAACTGGGAATGTGAGATCCGAGGCTGCAACGTCACCCGCAACCTCGAGATCGACCACATCGTCCCCTATGCCGAGAGCGGACAGAGCGACTTCGAGCACCTGGGACCGAAATGTCGATGGCACCACCACCTCAAGACCCACAAGGGCTGGCGTGACGGGCCACGGGACCCCGACGGCAAACGGACGTTGATCCCCCCGAAGGGGCCGGACCGAACGGACGAGCGCGCCAGAGATCAGGAGCCCGGCGGCTCGGAACAACAACAGTTCAGCTGAGCGCCGACCCGGCACGCCCGACCTGGCGGGCCCGACCTCCCGGCACGCCCGACCTGGCGGGCCCGACCTCCCGGCACGCCCGACCTGAGGGCCCGACCTGGGCGACGTCTCGGAGCGTGCCATCGATCGCAGGAACGTGACCAGAAGTTTCCTCAGGAAAAGGTGATCCGTTTCGCTCCTCGGCGACGAACCGCTTTGGAGACCGCAGGTAGCGGCGGAAGGGAGCGAGGACATGAGCGGACAGGTCGAAACCGTGATGGAGATCTATGCGGCGTTTGGACAAGGCGACCTCGCCTCCATTCTCGACAAGCTGGACGACGACATCCGGCTGGACGAGGGCATACGCTCCATGTCCATTCCCTACCTCCAGGCAGGGACCGGCAAGGAACATGTGACGACCTTCTTCACCAACCTGGCCGCCCAGATCGAGTTCACCGTGTTCGAGCCGGGCGTCATCTGCGAAGGATCCGACACGGTGATCGTGCCCATCAGGGAGGCGGGTCGCAACCTGCTGTCAGGGGGCGAGATCCCCGAGGACACCATGATCCACATGTGGACATTCGGAGCCGACGGCAGAGTGGTCGCTCTCCGTCACATCGGCGACTGGGCCCATCACGAGCGGGCCGCCCAACCCACCACCGCCGCACCGCCCGCAGGCGCCACGCTGTCGGTCCTCAGCGACACGATTTCCGTCCTTCAATCGGGCGGCGAGTTCGAGGTGTTCGAGCTCACGGGCCCCGAGGACTCCGGACCCCCTCCGCACGCCCACCCCTGGGTGGAGGCGTTCTACGTGCTCGAAGGCGCCGTCGAGGTGACCACCGACGTGACCCAATCGTTCAAGAAGGGCGAGTTCTGCTCGACCCCTGCGGGCGTGGTGCACAGCTATCGCCTGATCGGCCCCGAAACACGCATCCTGGTGATGAGCTCGGGCAGCCACGGGTCGGCCTTCTTCGCTGACATGGACGCCAATCTCGTCCCCGGAGAGCCAACTCCCGAGTCCATGCCGGCAGTCATCGACATCGCGAAGCGCAACGGCCTGACATCGCCGCTGTTCGCTTGATCCTGCCTCCCTCATGGCCCTCGCCGCCTTGGTCCGGGAGTGGCGGTCCCCCTCGTGGTTGATCGCCGATTCCCCCAGCCCTCACCGGCGACGACACCGTGTAGTGTCGGCGCCGGTGGAGGTGGAGGACGATCTTCGAGCATGGGATCGGGCGATGATTGCCCGGATCCGGGTTGGCGACGATGAGGCCCTTGCCGCCGTCTACACCCGGTACGGCTCACTCGTGCACGGCGTCGCGACGCAGTTGCTCGGGCCCGGCGACGCTCCCGATGTCACCCAGGAGGTATTCCTGTCACTGTGGGAACGTCCCGAATCCTTCGACCCCGGGCGCGGTGGTCTTCGCACGTATCTTGCGGTCAGGACCCGCGGCCGATGCCTCGACCGGCTCCGCAGTGCCACGAGGCGGGCCCAACGCGAGACCCGGGTGGCGGAGTCGACCCCGATGACCGCCCCCAAGGTGGACGACACCGCGGTGGGCCTCGTCGCAGCGCACCACGTACGCGAGGCACTGTCGCGCCTGCCCGATGAGCAACGCCGGGCCGTGCAACTCGCCTACCTCGACGGCATGACCTACCAGCAGGTCGCCATCGCCATGGGAGCGCCCGAAGGCACGACCAAGTCACGTCTGCGCCTCGGCCTCGCCCGTCTGGGACGGGAACTGTCCAGTTGGAACCTGGTCAATGCGGGAGACCCGACATGAACCTGAACCCGAGTGAGCTGGACGATCTCCTGGCGGCATGGGCTTTCGGCGCCCTCGACCCCGTGGAGCGAGCAGCGATCGATCGGCTCGTCGCCTCGGACCCCTCGGTGGCGGACAAGGCCCACGAGCTGCAACGAACCGTCGCTGCACTGGACACCGACCTGCTCGCCCCGCCCCCCACCGGCCTGGCGGGACGCATCCTCGCCGAGGCCAACGCACGGCCGCCCGTCCTGGCACAGCCATCCCTGCCGCTCGACCTGCTCGCCCATCAGATCGACGCACTCGGTGAGCTGCTGGACCATCTCGAGCCGGCCGATTGGAACCGCCCGGCCCATCCCTACGCTTGGAACGTCCGGGGCCTGGTCGCCCACCTCCTGGTCATCGAGCAGTACACCGCCGGCGTCCTCGGGCTCGAGGCCGATGGGCCCGTTGGGGATGGTCACCTGCAGATGGGAGCCGAGCAGATCGCCACATGGGTCGACGACCCGTCCCCCTCGCTCGCCGACGCGTGGCGGGACCGCGCCGAACACACCGTCGAGGCCTTGAGATCGGGGCAGGGTCCGGCGCCCGACACCGAGGTCGGCTTCCATGAGTGGTCCTTCTCCGTGGACGGCCTGTTGATCGTCCGGGCCTTCGAGATGTGGACCCATGCCGACGACATCCGCCGGGCAACGGACCGGCCCCTGTGGACACCGCTGCCGAGCGATCTGCGGGCGATGTCGGCCTTCTCGGTATCCACGCTCCCGTTCCTCATGGCGGGCGTCGCTCCCGACGCGCTCCACAACGCGCGGGTGGTGCTCACCGGGGAAGGGGGTGGGACGTTCAACCTCGGCGACAGGGCGACGGACGCCCCGAGCCGCCAGTTGACCCTCGTCACCGATGTGGTCGACTACTGCCACCGGGTTGCCGGACGTGTCGAGCCGGAGGATCTGGACTTCACCGCCGAGGGCGATCTCGATCTCGCACGCCAACTCCTGGATGTCGCATCGGCCTTCGCCGTCTAGGCACAATACCGTTGCCACGATTGGTGGGCGTTGAGGGGCTCGAACCCCCGACCCCCTCCTTGTAAGGGAGGTGCTCTGGCCAACTGAGCTAAACGCCCGTGCGCTGATTGCGGCGGGCCATCAGTCTGCCGGCACCTCCCGAGGGCCATGCAGTTTTGACCTGTGGTGATCCAAAGCCCCGACGGTGACGAACAACCCGTGACGGCCAAACAGCCGGCCCGTATTCAGGAGCAGATGAGCATGCGAGAAGCAGTCGATGTGGCGATCGTGGGTGGCGGTATTGCCGGGGGTGCGCTCGCTTCGGCGCTTGCGCACGACGGGCTCGGAGTCGTCGTGCTCGAGGCATCGGAGCGCTACGAGGATCGGGTGAGGGGCGAGAGTCTGATGCCCTGGGGTGTCGCCGAGGCCCGTGGGCTCGGCGTCGAGAAGCTCTTTCTGGACGCCGGAGCCCGTGTGTCGGCGACCTGGGTTCACTACGACGACGATGTGCCACCCGACATCTCGGTGGCGAACCCGATCCCGGCCGGGATGATGCTCCCGGGCATCCCCGGGTCCCTGAACCTGCGCCACCCCGAGGCCTGCTCGGCCCTTCGCGAAGGTGCGCAGGCAGCGGGGGTGCGCTTCCTCACCGGGGTCAGCGATGTCACCCTGCAGGCCGGGACGCGCCCCACGGTCACCGCGGTCGACCATGACGGCATGCCCATCGAGCTCGGGGCACGCCTGATCGTCGGAGCCGATGGGCGCAACTCGACTGTTCGTCGCCAGGTCGGCATCGAGCTGAGCCGCCATGAGGCAACGAACATGGTTGGCGGGGTCATCCTCGAGGGTGACGGGCTTTGCGACGACCACGACTTCCTGGCATCGAGCGACGATCTCTTCATGGCATCGTTCCGCCAACACGACCGTCAACTGCGGGTCTACCTGTGTCCCTCCGTCGAGCAGAAAGGTCGATTCTCGGGACCCGACGGCATTTCGAGGTTCCTTCGTGAGGCGAACTTCAAGTGCCTGCCCTTCGGCGAGGCGATCTCCAACGCCACGCCGATCGGACCGCTCGCGACCTATCCGGGCGATGACACCTGGACGACGGCGCCGTTCGCTCCCGGTGTGGTGCTCGTGGGCGATGCTGCGGGATGGAACAACCCGATCATCGGCCAGGGCCTGTCGATCGCCCTGCGCGACGTGAGGATGGTTCGTGACGCAATCCGCGACGGCGGTTGGGGGACCGGCGCCTTCGAGGCCTACGGCCTGGAGCGAATCGAACGCATGCGCCGACTCCGCACCGCGGCGATGACGATGGCTGCCGCCATGACCGACGAAGCGGACAATCGTCCCGCCCGCCGGGCAAAGTTCCTCGAGCTCCAACAGACCGAGCCCCTGATGGCGGGACTCATGATGGGCATCTACGGGGGGCCCGAGAACGCTCCACCCGAGGCCGTCGACGGACGCCTGCAGAAGATGATCGAGGCAGCGTGACCGGGAGCCGTCGTCGTGAGGTGCTCGGCTTCGGGCACCTCAGACATCCGCACGCCGCTCGATGGAACGCCTCTCGGTCGGGACGCTTCTCGGTCCGCACGCCGCTCGATGGAACGCTTCTCGGTCCGCACGCCGCTCGATGGAACGCTTCTCGGTCCGCACGCCGCCCGATCGGAACGCCTGGGTCGCAACGAACCCATCATCGACGGGGTCGACGAACGGGCCATCGGGGACGGGGTCGACTCAGAACGACTCAGGTCGCTGCCCCACGAAACCAAGGGTCAGCTCCGACGGCTCCGACGGGACATAGACCAGGGTGGGCGCCTGGCGCCCGCGCAGCTCTTCCTCTCGGCTCGACAGCCAATACGTTGCCTCATGGCCTGCCCGGTCGACGGACATCTTGCTTGCCAGGAGCCGCTCGGGGTCGGTCTTCGCCAGCTCGGTCAGGCGTGCTGCCTCGTTGACCGGGTCACCGACGACGGTGTACTCGTAGCGCTCCTCCGAACCGATGTTGGCCGCAACCGCCATACCCGACGACACGCCGATACCAACATCGAGGTCGGGTTGATCCCG
>JACOTK010000060.1 GCA_016178435.1 Actinomycetota bacterium | reverse complement strand
TTGTGCGACAACCGTGTGGTGATCGTCACCGGAGCGGGGCGCGGCATCGGCCGAGGTGCGGACATCGCCTTCGCCGACCAGGGCGCACGGGTCGTGGTCAACGACGTGGGCGCCGAGGTGGACGGAGCGGGTGAGACCCAAGATGTCGCCGAGACCGTCGCTCGCGAGATCCGCGACATGGGCGGTGAGGCCGTCGCCAACATCGACGACATCTCCGACTGGGAGGGCTCGCAACGACTGATCAACGCGGCCATCGAGCACTTCGGTGGTCTCGACGTCCTGGTCAACAACGCCGGGATCCTGCGTGATCGCATGTTGTTCAACATGACCGAGGGCGATTGGGATGCCGTGATGAAGGTCCACCTCAAGGGCACCTTCTGCACCAGCCGATGGGCGGCGGCGTACTGGCGTGAACGCACGAAGGCGGGCCGGGCGAACGACGCCCGCATCATCAACACCAGCTCCGGCTCGGGTCTCTACGGCAACCCGGGTCAGGCCAACTACGGCGCCGCCAAGGCGGGCATCGCGTCGATGACCATCATCGCGTCGCGTGAGCTCGCGCGCTACGGCGTGACGGTCAATGCGATCGCACCCGCTGCGCGCACCCGCATGACCGAGAACCTCCGGCCGGGCTCGGGCGACATCCCGCCCCCGGAGGTCTTCGACGCCAGACATCCCGACAACATCGCCCCACTCGTGGTGTGGCTGGGGAGCACGGAATCGAGTGCCATCACCGGGCAGGTCTTCAACGTGGCCGGGGGCTCGATCAGCGTTGCGGAGGGTTGGCATCGGGGACCCTCGATCGCCAAGGAGGATCGATGGGACCCGGGCGAGCTCGGCGAGATCGTGCCCGACCTCGTTGCCCGGGCCACTCCGCCCCAGGCCCTACGCGGCTGAACGGCCGGCGGGCCCGCATGGGAGCGTCCTGTCGGGAGCGTCCTGTCGGGAGCGTCCTGTCGGGAGCGTCCTATCGGGGGTCGAGCTTCTCGTGCAGGAAGGCGGCGACCTGGGGCCACAGCTCGACTGCGAGCGCGGCGTTGTGGGTTCCGAGTGCGTTCTCCTCGTTCATGAACGCATGGCCGGTGCCCGGGTGCACCGTCAACACGACGTCTTTGCCCATCGCCTGAAGCTTGGACTCGAGGGCACGGGCGGCTTCAGGTCCGAAGAAGGCATCGAACTCGGCCATGTGGCCCTGCACCGAGGCATCGAGCAACGACCAGTCGGGCTCGTTGTCGCCCTGGGGGAACCCGTAGAAGGGCACCACGGCCTTGACCAGGTCGGGGCGATGGGTGGCGATGAGCCACGAGAGCATGCCACCCATGCAAAAGCCCACGACCCCGACGCCCTCGCCGGTCGTGGCGTCGATCGAGACGAGGCGGTCGATCGCCCCGCTCATGTCGCGCGCTGCGCCGGCGGCGTCGAGACCGGCCATCATCGACGCCGCCTTGTCCATCTCGTCGTGTCCGGCGAGCTCGCCGTGAAAGAGGTCGGGAGCGAGGGCAACGAAGCCCGCAGCGGCCAATCGGTCGGTCACGCCCCTGATCTGGTTGTTGAGACCCCACCACTCCTGGATCACGATCAGGCCCGGACCCGATCCCGTTGGCGGCAGCGCGAGATAGCCCGATGCCGAGGACCCATTGCTCACGAACTCGATTGTTTCGCCCATGGAACCGGACATTAACGAAACCTGCTCGTCGGCGCATCCAAACCTCCTCGACCCGAGATGTTCCGATCGCTCGGCGGCGTTTCGGGTTTCATGCAGATGGTCAGCGTTTTCCGTGCCAAGGGCAAGCGTTTTACGTGCCAATGGCAAGCGTTTTCCGTGCCAATGGCAAGCGTTTTCCGTCTTGGGGCACAGCGTTGCGATCGATGAGGTGCAGCGTGCCGGCAACGATGTCGTCCTTGCGGTCAAATCACTGGTCGACCGGCGTCAAGATCGTGGGCAGTTCATTCTGGCGGGCTCGACGCGCTTTCTCTCGGTGCCCCGTTTGTCCGAGTCCCTCGCCGGCCGGGCAGAGGTGCTCGATCTCTGGACGCTCTCACAGGGGGAGTTGTGCGGCGTGCGGGAGAGCTTCCTCGACACGCTGATCAGCCGGCCAGATCAACTCCCGCTCCAACGTTGTGAGCAGATCGGTCGAGACCAGTTGTTTGCCCGTGTGGTCCGGGGCGGGTACCCCGAGCTCGTCGATGCCCCTCCCGCATCGGCTGCCCGCTGGTACAGAAGCTACGTGCGTACCGTGGTTGAGCGCGATGTGATCGAGGCATCGGCGATCACCCAGGCCGAGGAGCTCCCCACGCTGTTGCGCCTGATCGCCGCCAACTCCTCGGGCGAGCTGGTGAAGACCCGACTGGCCGGCGACGCCCGGATGGGTGCCGATCGTGTCGATCGCTATGTCGGACTGCTCGAGTTGGTCGGTTTGGTGGTGCGCATTCGGGCCTGGACCCCGAGTATGACCAGCCGTGAGAAGCGACACTCGAAGGTCGTGATCACCGATACGGGTCTGGCGTGTGGATTGTTGGGCCGAAACGTCGAGGGACTGGGTTCACCCATGAGTCCTTTGACCGGCCCGATGCTCGAGTCGTTCGTCGCCATGGAGCTGATCAAGCAGCGTGGATGGTCCGAGCATCAACCCACCATTCGTCACTGGCGGGATCGCAACGGCGCCGAGGTCGATCTCATCGTCGAGGACGACAGCGGTCGCATCGCCGGTATCGAGGTCAAGGCGTCGTCGACGGTGTCGACGACCGATGTGCGCCATCTTCGCCGGTTGCGGGACAAGCTGGGTGATCGCTTCACGGCCGGGGTGGTGCTCCATCTCGGCGAGCGCGTCGTGCCGCTGGGCGAGCGCCTCTGGGGGCTGCCGGTCTCGGCGTGCTGGGCCGACTGAGAGCGGTCCGCGCACAAGGGAACTGGCCTTCCGCTGGGTCCGAACGGGCCGTTCAGACGAACCGGCCGGCAGGTGGTTGGGCGAGCCAGTCGGTGAGGGCGGCTTCGAGGTCGTAGCCGAAGGTGAAGCCCTCGGCCTCCAGCACGGCGGGCACCACGTTGGTCGATTCCAGGAGCTTGCGCACCCTCGTGCGTGAGACGCCCGTTCTGGCCTCGACGCCCGGAACACGTTCCGCCACCGTCGCCCCCATCATGATCAGCCATTCGGGAATCGACCCGAGGGGGCGATGCAGACCCCCTGCCGTGCGAAATGCCCCGCAGATGCGTTCGGTGGTGTGCCGCTCGGGGTGGGCGAAGTTGTAGAGGAAG
>JACOTK010000248.1 GCA_016178435.1 Actinomycetota bacterium | reverse complement strand
GCGTGGGACCACGGCCCCACTCGACGCCCGATCCACTTTTGTCCTGCGAAAATCTTGACGATGAGCGCCCCGTCGGCCGGTTTGGGACCATTTTGAGCATGGCGCAGGGACCGGCCTACTGTCCCGAGCGTTCGGACTCTTTGGGCGTCTGGCCTGGTCCGCACCGGCTCTGGTGATGGGCGCACTTGTTGCCCGCGCCATGTTCAACGTCGTGATGCAAGATCAGCAGGAGAAAGCAGTCGCGCTCGTCTTTGTGTTCGGCGTTCCCATCCTCATTTTCTCGGCCCTGTTCTTGGTACGCGTCTGGCAACGCGACCGAGTCCGTTGACTCCCGGAGCGCAGACGACGCCGTGGTGATCAGTGGCCGATTCGCCCGCAGGCGATCCGCCAATGCCTGACAGGGCTCATGATCATCGCCCACGAGTCGATCGGGCTCGATGTCGAAACCATCCCTGGCGTTGTCCCAGGTGATCTCGACCGCATCGGTGAGGTCGATTCGGGCAGCCCGGACCCGTTGACTTGTCGAGCCTCAGCTGGGCGGGGCGAGGACGAGACAGCCGTTGTGGCCGCCGAAGCCGAAGCTGTTGGAAAGGGTCGGCTTGGGTTCCCATGGACGAGGGGCATCACGAACGACGTCGATGGTGATCTCCGGGTCGAGATTCACCAGACCGGCCGTGGGGGGGATGAGCCTGCGGTCGAACGACAACAACACCGCGGCAGCCTCCAGTGCCCCCGCTGCACCCAGTGCATGACCCGTGACACCCTTGGTGGAGACCACCGGTGGCGCCTGGTTCCCGAACACCTTGGTGATGGCCTTGGCCTCTGCAGCGTCATTCAGTGGCGTCGAGGTGCCGTGGGCATTGATCTGGCCGATCTCGCTCGCGTTGACCCCGGCGTCCGCGAGGGCAAGCTCCATGCAGCGAACGGCGCCGGAGCCGTCGGGGCTCGGCGCGGTGATGTGATAGGCGTCCGCCGTGCTGGCGGCGCCGATCACCTCGCCGTAGATGCGGGCACCTCGGGCCAGGGCCATCTCCATCTCCTCCAGCACGAGAACTCCAGCGCCCTCCGCGATCACGAAGCCGTCGCGTTCGACGTCGAAGGGTCGGGAGATGCCTGCCGACGACAGCGCGGTCATGTTGGAGAAGCCCGCAACGCCCGTGGGTGTGATGGCAGCCTCGGAGCCGCCGCTCATCACGGCGTCACAGATGCCCATGGCGATCAGGCGTGCGGCGTTGCCGATGGCGTGGGTGCTCGCCGCGCAAGCGGTGACCGTGGTCTCGCAGGGCCCACGCCAGCCGTAGCGCATCGAGACACCAGCTGCTCCGGCGTTGCACATCATCAGAGGGACGAGGAACGGCGACACCCGCCCGACGCCCTTCTCGTGACGAAGGACGATCTGTTCCTCCAGGGTGTGCAGGCCGCCGACGCCCGTCGCGATGAGCACGCCCGATCGGTCGAGATCCGCGGTCAGCGTGCCGGCGTCATTGAGGGCCATGTCAGCTGCCGCGATGGCGAACTGGGCAAAGCGATCGGTGCGTCGGGCCTCCTTGGGGCCGAACCACGGTGACGGGTCGAAGTCGTCGATGCTCCGTTGGCCAGGCTCGGGAGAGGCCAGCAGGCCGTCCCAAAAGGCATCCGCGCCCGCGCCACATTTGGCGACCACGCCGATTCCGGTGACCGCGACGCGCCGACCGTTCACGAGATTTTTGAGGTGACCAGGTCGTAGGCCTGACCCACGGTCTCGATGCCCTCGAGCTCGTCCTCGGGCACCTCCACGTCAAATGCCTCTTCGAGAGCCATGACGAGCTCGACCAGGTCGAGGCTGTCGGCGTCGAGGTCGTCGCCGAAACGGGCCTCGCGGGTGATCAGGTCGGGGTCGACCGCCAGCACCTCAACGGCGCACTTCTTGAAGATCTCGAAGTTGTCTTCGGCCATGTCCTTGCTCTCCTTGATGTTGACGCCGACGAAAGTCGTCGACGTGATGGTAATCGGGTCGTTCTAGTGCCCCATGCCCAGCCCGCCGTCGACCGGCAGCACCGCACCGGTGATGGCCCCCGCATGGGGTGATGCCAGAAAGAGTACGGCAGCGGCGATCTCCTCGGCGGTTGCGAACCGCCCGATGGGCACGGCGGCGGCCAATTCGCTCTGACGTGCGTCGCTGAGCGCGGCCGTCATGTCGGTCTCGACGGGACCGGGCGCGACGACGTTTGCCGTGATGTTGCGTGAGGCGAGCTCACGGGCAAAGGAGCGGGCGAGGCCGATCAACCCGGCCTTGGATGCCGCATAGTTGGCCTGTCCCGCCGAGCCGGAGAGCGCCACGACCGAGGAGATGAAGATCAGTCGCCCGGAGCGGGCCTTGACCATCGGGCCAATGGCGCGCTTGGCCGTTCGGAAGGCCCCGGTCAGGTTCGCATCGAGGACCTGGGTGAACGAATCCTCACTCATCCGCATGGTGAGGGCATCCTGGGTGATGCCGGCGTTCGCGACGACCACGTCCACTCGACCCCAACGCTGCTCGACCTCGGTGAAGGCGACATCGACCTGCTCGGTCGAGGTGACGTCGCAACGCACCGCCATGAACGACGCATCCTCATCGGTCGGCGGCTTGGAGCGATAGGTGACGGCGACCCGGTCACCGAGCGCGGCGAACGCCTGCGCACAGGCGAGACCGATGCCTCGATTCCCTCCGGTGATGAGCACCACGCGGGACCCTTCGCTCGATGCCGTGCTCATGGCCCCCACTTTAGAGCCACGCTCGCCCAGGTCATGCCTGCGCCGAAGCCAACCATCAGGACGACGTCGCCGTCATGGAGGCGACCCTCGGCGACCGCATCGGCAAGCGCGAGGGGAATCGAGCCTGCCGAGGTGTTGCCGACCCGGTCGAGATTGACAGCGGTCCGTTCCAGGGAGATGCCCAGCCGATCGCAGGCGGCGCCGATGATGCGGCTGTTGGCCTGATGGGGAACGAGCAGCGCAACGTCGTCGGGGGTGAGACCAGCGTCCCGCAGCGTCTTTTGCGCGGAGTCGACGAAGACGCGCACCGCTCGGCGGAACACCTCCTTGCCGTCCATCTGCAGGTACCCGCCGTGGTCGATGTAGAGGAGGTGGCGCGTGCTGCCGTCCGCGGCGAGATCCCAGGCGAGCAGGTTCCCCGGCCCGTCATCGACGGTCTCGAGGATGACGGCCCCGGCCCCGTCGCCGAAGAGCACCGCGGTGTTCCGGTCGTTCGGGTCGGTCATGGTGCTCAGCACGTCACTGCCGATGACCATGGCTCGGCGTGCGCCGATCGCCATGATGCCTGCGGCGCTCACCATGGCGTAGACGAAACCGGTGCAGGCGGCGTTGACATCGAAGGCACCACCCGAGATGCCGAGCGCCTGTTGCACCGTGCATGCGGTCGCGGGCATGAGCTGGTCGGGCGAAGAGGTCGCGAGGACGAGGAGATCGATGTCGGCCGGGTCGATGCCGCTGTTCGCAAGCGCCGCAGCACCCGCCTGGGTGGCCAGACTCGAGGTCGTGCCGCCCATCCGTCGTTCCAGGATCCCGGTCCGTTCGGCGATCCAGGCGTCGGTGGTGTCCAGGCGAGCGGCGAAGGCCGCGTTGGTCACGATCTTCTCGGGGAGCGCAGCGCCCAACCCGACGACACGAATGCCACTCACGCGGTACGCAGCCAGGCGATGGGTTGACTGGCGGTGACCCGCTCGCCATCCACGGCGATCAGGCCCATGATGACGCCGGAGAAGCGGGACCGAACCTCGTCGCCACTGACGGTGCCGAGCAGTTCGCCCACCTCGATGTGGGAATCGGCCTGCGGGGTCCGCCATCGATCGGCAGGTTCGAAGACCCCCGCCGACGGGCTCACGACGAGGCGTTCGGTCATGTAGAGGTGCTCACCTTCGTGCACCACGGCTGCGGTTCCGGTGGGCGAGCTCGCCAGAGTGGCCAGAAGCTTGTCGACATCGTCGGGCACGCCGACGGTCGACAACTTCGCGTGTGGTGCGATCCTCTTGACCATGCCGGTCAGCACGGCGCCCGGGCCAAGCTCGACGAAGGTGGTGACACCCTGGTCGACGAGGAGCTGGACGGACTGGCGCCAGCGCACGGGGCTGCACAGCTGGGCGGACAACAGCCCCGCCCACTCATCGGCGTCGGCATGCAGCCGGGCGTCGATGTTTGCCACCACGGCGACATCGGGGTCACGCAGGGTCGCCTCGGCGATCGCCTTTCGAAGCTCGTCGCGAGCCGGGGCCATGAACGGGGTGTGAAAGGCGCCCCCGACCGGCAGCGGCATGACCTTCTTGGCGCCGAGCTCTTTCGCTGCGGCTCCTGCGGCGGTGACGGCATCGCCGGCGCCGGCGATCACCACCTGGCCGGGGGCGTTGAAGTTTGCGACCCAGACCTCGCCGTCGGCCCGACGGCAGGCCGCATCGGCATCATCGTCGTCGAGTCCGAGGATGGCCGCCATCGTCCCGGGGTTGTCGTCGGCAGCTTCCTGCATGGCCTCGCCCCGGGCAACGACCACCCGTACGCCATCGGCGAACGACAACGCCCCGGTGGCGGTGAGGGCGGTGTACTCACCGAGACTGTGTCCGGCGCACAGGGCCGGGGTGACCCCCACGCGCTCGACGGCATCGAGGACCACGAGACTGAGCACAAAGGTTGTGAGCTGGGCATTTCTGGTCTGACGGAGCTCCTCGGCATCTGCCTCGAGAAGCAGTCGGGCGATGTCCCGGCCGGCGATCTCGGATGCCTCGGACACGAGCTCCCAAGAGGGATGATCGACCCAGGGGAGACCCATCTGGGGACGTTGTGACCCCTGACCTGGAAATGTAAACGCGAGCATGCGGACCTTTCGGTTGCGGTCGATTCGTCTGACTCGGCCGCGGCTCAAGAGGTTTCATCGAGCCTTGAGCTGGTGCTCCCGGTGGGATTCGAACCCACACTGGCGGTGGTTTGAGCACCGTGCCTCTGCCGATTGGGCTACAGGAGCAGTAATCCGATGGTAGTGGGCACGTACCCGTTCGATCGGCATGTTGAGGGGCGGGCTTCAGTCAAAACGCGAGCACGCCGGTGCGACAGCTTGTCAGCTTCTCAGATCCTGGGCGAGATCGATGAGAAAGGGGTTGAAGCGGCGCTCGTGGCCCAACCTGGTGGCCGGACCGTGACCGGGGAGGACGTGGGTCTCGTCGTCGAGGGGAAAGATCTTCTCCGCCATCGAGGCCATGAGCTGGTTGAACGAGCCACCGGGCAGGTCGGTGCGCCCGATGGAGCCGGCGAAGAGGTGGTCCCCGCTGAAGAGGATCGGTGGCGCACCCTCGATCTCCAGTTGCAGACACACCGAGCCCTGCGTGTGACCGGGGGTGTGCAGGCTGGTGAAGGTCATCCCGGCGCCCGAGACCCTGGTTCCGTCGTCGAGGCCCTCGATGATCTCAGGAGCCTTGAGATCCATGCCGCCCAGGAAGTCACCCATCTTTCCCGCCGCGGCGATCGGATCGAGGAGCATGTGGCGGTCGTCATCATGGATGTGGACCGGCACCGGGTGATCCTGCGCTCGGACGACCGTGCCGATCCCTCCCACGTGGTCGATGTGACCATGGGTGCTCAGCAGGGCCACGAGGCGCAGATCGAGCTCGGCGAGGCGGGCGATGATGGGTCCGGCATCGGGGGGAGCGTCGATCAGCACACACTCGCCACCGGGCCCTTGCGGGGCAACGATCCACGCATTGGTCTGGGCCAGCCACAGCGTCATGGGTTCGATGATCACCATGACCTCAGAGGCTATCGGGCCCCGGCTCGCCGTGATGGCTTGCCCTGGAGCGTCTGGAGCGGAGCGCGTCGGCGACGCCCTGGACCCCGGGATGGTCGGGGAGGTCCTCCAGGGCGACAGGCAGCGCCAGGGACCAGTTCGGCCATTCGTCGACGGTGCCGGGCATGTTCGGCCGCTCGATCACCCCGAGGGCATCGTCGAGGGTGGCGACCACGAATTGTGAGGGCGCTGCCGCCAGGGCTGCGTAGGCGTGGGCGGCGACGTCGATGGGCGACGTGGCGGCCGGGCAGTCGACGAGGTCGATCAGCTTGCGGCTGATCGCCTGCTCACCCTCCTCGTTGGGGTGCAACCCGAGCTCTCGCTGCGCATCGAGGTCCTTGCCGGTCCATCGTCCGGCAATGGTGGGAAGGTCGTGGGTGGAGATGGCGGCGAGCGCCTGATCAGGGTATTCGGCGATGGGACCGGCCTCGAACCAGAACAGTCGGTAGGACAACATGTTGCGGCGAGCGAGTTGCGTCCGCACGTCCTCCTCGACGGTACCGAGATCCTCCCCGACCACGAATGCTCCGGCCCGATGGCTCTCGAGTGCCACGAGGTCCAGCAGCTCCGAAGCGTGATAGCGGACGAATGCGCCCTCCGATGCGCCTGCCCCGGACGGAATCCAGAACAGTCGGAACAACCCCATGACGTGATCGATCCGCAGCCCGCCGACGTGACGGAACGCCGAGCGAAGTGTCTCGATGAAGGGTTCGTAGCCGGCGGCACGCAGCCGGTGCGGGACGAAGGGAGGAAGTCCCCAGTTCTGCCCCTGGGTGTTGAACTCGTCGGGAGGAGCACCCACGTTCATGTCGAGCGCGAGCAGGTCCTGCCAGGCCCACGCGTCCGCTCCGCCCGGATCGACGCCGATGGCGAGATCGCCCATGATCGGAAGGTGGGCGCCCGCCTTGGCCAGTTGCTCGTCGAGTTGCCACTGGAGCCAGCAGTGAAAGCGCACGGCGGCGTCCATCTCGGCGGCGAGGTCACGCACGGAGCTTCCGTCCGGGCGACGCAGTGCCCTCGGCCACAGTCGCCAGTCGTTCCCGTGGATCTCCGCGATGGCGCAATAGGTGGCGTAGTCGAGAAGGCCTTCGCCCTCCTGTTCGAGATAGGCGTTGAAACGGCTGTCACCCTTCCGGCAATGCGAGAAGCATTGCTCGAGCACGTCACGTTTCAGCGTCCACACCCGGTCACGGTCGATCTGGCGCAGGTGATTGAGCGCGTGACCGGCGTTCGCCGCAGTGGTCAGCGCGTCGCCCACGGACTCGGCCCCGGGCACGTCCTCGACCCGGAGGTAGAGGGGGTTGCGGTAGCGGCGACTGGACGGGTAGTACGGGCTGGGCTGTTGCGGGTTGGTCGGCCCGGAGGCGTGCAGCGGATTCACGCCGAGGATGCCGGCGCCGTCCCTCGCCGCCCATTCGCCGAGCGTCCCGAGATCACCGAGGTCGCCGATGCCCCAGCTTCGCCGCGATCGGGTGGCATAGAGCTGGACCGACCAGCCCCACGCGTGCTCGTGGTGCGGGTGGCATCGACTCGGGCTGATCACGAGACGAGTCGCCGGCCCGCCGTCCAGGGGGCGCAGCTCGTGATATCCCGGGGGGGCATCGGGGGGAAGCGCCTCGATGCCGGCGAGCGTGGTGCCGTCCTCGAGCACGAGGTCGCAGGGATCCCTGAGGAACTCGCCGCGCCCTGCCTCCACGAACCACAGGGGCGCACCCCCATGCGGCTTTGCCTGATCGGCGGCGCCCATGGCGTGCGCGATGGCGTCGAGCGATGCGGCGGGAGGCTCGCACCAGACGCCCATGGCGTTCCAGTAACCGTCGTCGATACCCCATGCCGCCCGGTCCATTCCTGCAGCTTAGAAGTCCTGCGGAACGGTTCATGACGGCCGGCCGACGCCGCGACCGCCCGCCACGCGCGGTGGCCGGTCATGGCCGGCCTCGGTTGAAAGGTTGGACGCGATCGGTCTCGATCGGGCCTGACATCGGCGATTGAGCGGCTGCCGGCAGGGAGGTCGGCGGCATGTGGGCAACCCCTGAAATGAGTGCCATTCTGGCGGCATGTCGATGAGCACGGGTAGGGCGCTGAGAAGGGCGCCGAGATGAGTGCCGACGTGCGGGGTGCCGGCGGCGCCGGTCCGACGGCCGATGTGGGGGTCTTCGGAGGATCCGGCCTTTACCAGCTGTTGGGCGATGCCCATGAGCACCGGATCACGACCCCCTACGGCGATCCGTCGGGACCGGTGACCATCGGGCAGATGGACGAACGGACGGTGGCGTTTCTGCCCCGTCACGGACCAGGCCATGAGTACCCGCCCCATCGCATCAACTACCGGGCCAATGTGTGGGCCATGCAATCGCTGGGGGTTCGGGCGATCTTCGCGCCCTGTGCCTCGGGCTCCCTGCAGGCCGACATCGCCCCGGGCGACGTGGTGGTCTGCGATCAGATCGTCGACCGCACCTGGGGGAGGCCGGACACATTTTGTGACGGCCCCGAGGTCAGTCACCTGAGCTTTGCCGACCCCTATGACGAGATGCTGCGCTCGGTCGCCATCGAGGCGTGTCGGGCCGAAGGCGTCCGTGTGCACGAGCGCGGCACCGTGGTGGTTGTGCAGGGTCCGCGGTTCTCGACCCGGGCGGAGTCGCGCTGGTACCGAGATGCGGGTTGGCAGGTGATCAACATGACCCAGTATCCCGAGGCAGCGTTGGCAGCGGAACTCGCTGTTCCCTATGTCGCGTTGGCATTGATCACCGACTACGACTGCGGGCTCGCCGACGACCCCGACATTGCCCCGGTCACCCAGGAGGAGGTTTTTGCGGTCATGGCGGCCAACGTGGCGATGATCCGCTCGGTCCTGGCGAGGGCGGTGGCCCTGCTGCCCGGGACGGGTTAGCAGCCGATCAGACCGTTCGTCCGAGGAACGCCGCGAGTTCGTCCGCGAGGCCGGCTCCGGCGGGGGCGGGTTGCTCGGGCCCGAAGACCCTCGGGTTGCGGGACTGCTCGACGGGCATCATCTTGGCCGTCCGCATGCAGATCTCGAGCAGCTCGTCGTCGAATGCTGCGGACTGACCGGTCGCCTTCGCAAGATCCCAGCCGTGCTGGACCGATTCGATGATGCCGATGCCCACGGCGATCATTCCGGGCATGGTGCCGAACGGCATCTCCCACTTGCCCATGATGACGCCCTCGGCGCCCAGGGCCTCATGGAGCTGAGCCGATGCCTGATTGTAGGAGTCGGTCATGCCGTCGGCGACGAAGTCATGTTCCAGTGCCGACATCTCGATCGATGCGGCCCGCGCTGCGGCATCGAACATGTAGAGGCCGCCGATCATGTGGTTCACCAGTGCATGAACGTCGAACTCGGTGCAGGGGGTGGGCAGGGTCAGCTGATCGGACGAGACGCCGGTCACGATCTTTCCTGCCTGCATGACTGCTTGTTGATATGCGGTGGTGAGATCCATGAAACGGAGGTTCCCATGTGTTCGGGGGTGATGCAAGCGGAGAGCTCAAGCGCTGTCTGGCTATGCTCCCCGGGATGTTCGGCAGGAAGGTTCGAGGCCCGGTCGAACGCGATGTCCATGACCGGGTGCTCGGCGACGGGCCGATACCGGATGCCATGGCTTTGGTGTTGCAGGAATGGTTGAGCCGAGCGTTGATCCCGATCGTGTCGACATTCGGCGACTCGCTCACCGGCGGGGGCGGGCTGTTTGCGCTCGAACCCGGTGGCGTGGAGGTCATCGACCGGATCTCCTCGACGGGTTTGGCGACCAACGGCTCGATGGTGTGGCGCGCCTTTCGCACGTTGGGCTGTGGCGGGGTCTGGCTGAGCGAGCTGGTCGGCTGTGATCGGCTGGGTCTCGCTCGATATCTGCGACTCGATGGCATCACTGATGTTCATGATCTCGCTATCGATGAGGGCGGCGATGTGCTCGTTGTGTCCACGGGCGACAACCGAACGGTGCGTGTGGGCGCCGACGGAACGGTGACGCCGGTCTTGGTCGGGGACGGGACAGGCGACGCTTGGCATCTCAACTGCGTGACCTCGACGGACGAGGGATGGTTTGCCACGGCCTTCGGTCAACGTGCACAGCATCGGGCATGGGCGCGCTCCGATCGCAAGGGTGAAGGCGTGCTGCTCGACATGGCCTCAGGCGAGCGGGTGATCGGCGGCCTGGTCCATCCTCATGACCCGCGGCGCATCGGCGACGGTTGGTTGATTGCCGAATCGGGCGCCGACATGATCAGCAGGGTTGGTGACGACGGGTCCAAGCGGACCCTCCCACTGGCCGGCTGGACGCGGGGGCTGGTCATCGAGGGAAACCTGGCATTGGTCGGGGTGAGCGCGAGCAGAGAAGGAACGGCCGAGCCGGTCGGGTCGGCCGTCGTGCTGGTTGACCTCGATCGATGGCAGGAGGTGGGGCGCGTCGAGGTTGCGTGTGAGGAGATCTATGCATTGATCCTGGTGTCGCCCGAACTGCTCGAAGGGTTGCGCCGGGGTGCGGGGACCAACGGGCTGCGACTCATGGAGGCAGCTGCGCTGGATCGCCTGCCCGAGGGTGCCCCGGGCCGTTGGCCCGGCGCCGCTCCGCTTCCCGAGGACGATCGACGTATCGAGGTCGATGTCGAGGTTCCGCCAACCTTCGTTGCGGGTGAGACCGTGGTGCTCGAATGTCGGCTGCGTAACACCACCAGGGTTCCCATTGCGTCGTTGGAGCCCAACCCCATCAGCCTCGGTTTCGTCTGGGGAGGAATCGACGAGACGGAGCAGGGCAGAGCGATGTTGCCGTGGCTGATCTGGCCCGGCGAGAAGATCGAGCTCAACCTGGTCGTGACGGCGCCGAATGCACCTGGGAACCATTCCCTGACGGTGGCGGCGGTCCAGGAGCACATTGCCTGGCTCGGTGGGGGCTTCGAGGGCATCGTCGAGGTGGTCGCCGCCGAGTGAGCCCCCGATCATTCGTGAGAGCGGCCGACCACGGGGTGATCCGTGATGAAGGTCCGCAGGGCGACGACGTCAACCCGGGTGCAGGTCAGTTTGACCGCCCAGGCTGTGGCGACAACGGCGGCGGGGAGATCCGGATTGGGGGCGATGACCACCGAGGCGCCATCGGCCAATGCGGCAAGCGCCTTGCCGCTACCGGGAACGCGGTACTGGATCAGGACCCCACCCTGTTCGAGCACGGCGACCTGGACCGGGCGTTCGAGGGGATCGGAAACCACCCCGCGGGGGGTGGGGCCACTTCGATGAGGTCCTGATGTCGGCGGATCGCTTGCATACGCCGGTTCGGCGGCCGTGGGCAGGAGATGCAGCGACGAGGCCGCGTCCACGCGCTCGCGCCTGACGGGACCGCAGGACTGGCCGGCTTCCGAGTCGCCGCAGGCCCCCAGGATCAACGCGACGAGGGAGAGGGCGCCGACGACGCCTGCTCGGGTCGCCGACCGGCGATTCCGGCATGGAGCGGCAAGCGACGACAGCATGACCCGAGTCTGTCACCGAGCCGGGACCCCCCATGCTTCCGGCCTACACTGTGGGCCATGTCCCGGTCATTGCTGGAGCGAAAGCTCTCGGAGGTCACCGAGCGGTTGAGGCTGCAGCGTGAGGAGCTCGCGGTTGCCGAGGAGCAGCTCGCATTCTTCATGGAGGGCGCCGACGATGCCCGCCTTCGTGCGCTGGTGTCGGAGACGCCCCTGGCAGATCGGGAACATCACGAGGCTCAACGTCATGCCGACGCCATGGCCCGCCATCGCAATCGCCTCGTCGAGCAGATCACCGAGCTGGAGAGCGTTCAGGACAGGTTGTTGGAACGTTTCGTGACCGAGATCGACTAAGGCAGCGATGCGCAGGAAACGAAGAAGAGGAAGAAGAGGGTAAACATCGTGACGGTTCGGGTTGTGATCGCCGAAGATGAGGCAATCATTCGCCTCGATCTCAAGGAGACGCTCCAGGAGGAGGGTTACGAGGTCGTGGGTGAGACGGGTCGTGGCGACGACGCGGTCACGTTGGTGAAGGAGCTCAAGCCCGACATCGCCATTCTGGACATCAAGATGCCCGGTATGGACGGGCTCTCCGCAGCCCGCGAGATCACGGCCGAACGTCATGCAGCGGTGCTGATCCTCACGGCTTTCTCGCAACGCGACCTCATCGAGCGGGCTCGTGACGCAGGCGCCATGGCCTACCTGGTCAAGCCGTTCCAACGCTCCGAGCTGATCCCCGCGGTGGAGCTGGCACTGGGTCGTTTCCGGGAGATGATGGCCCTCGAGGCCGAGGTTCGCGGTCTCGAGGAGCAACTCGAGACCCGTCGGTTGGTGGATCGGGCGAAGGGCATGCTGATGGACGGCCACGAGATGTCCGAAGGGTCCGCCTTCTCGTTCATCCAGCAGACGGCCATGCGTGAACGGGTGACCATGAAGGTCATCGCCCGCCGGGTGATTGACGGAGAGCTGACCCCCTCGTAGGGGTCATGGCCCGCACACAGGCGCCAGGCCGTAGGCTCTCCGCGGTGGGCAAGCTTCTGCTTCTTGACGGCAACTCCCTGACCTACCGGGCGTTCTTCGCGCTGCCAACCGACATGGCGACGGCCTCGGGGCAGGTCACCAATGCCGTGTTCGGCTTCACCTCGATGTTGATCAACCTGTTGCGCGACCACCAGCCGACGTCGATCGGGGTGGCCTTCGATCGACCGGAGCCGACCTTTCGCCACAAGGCCGTGCCCACGTACAAGGCGCAGCGAGAGCAGGCGCCCGACATCCTCCGACAGCAGCTCGGGCTCGTGCGCCAGGTCCTCGATGCGCTCAACATCGTCATCATCGAGGCACCCGGTTACGAGGCCGACGACGTCATCGCCACGCTCGCCTCGCAGGCCCGTGATGTCGGCGACGAGGTCATCGTGGTCACCGGTGACCGCGACACCTATCAGCTGGTGGAGGATCCGTTCGTCAAGGTGCTCTACAACCGCCGAGGCGTGAGTGACTACGTGCTCTACGACGAGGCCGGCATCGTCGAGCGGGTGGGTGTGCATCCCACGCTCTATCCCCAGTATGCGGCGTTGCGGGGCGATCCGTCCGACAACCTGCCGGGCGTACCGGGCGTGGGGGAGAAGACCGCGGCGAAGCTCATCGTCGACCACGGCGGCATCGATGGCATCTACGCCAATCTCGACACCTGCAAGCCCAAGGTGCGCCAGAGCCTCATCGACAATGAGGCGCAGGTTCGCTCGAACGTCGAGATGATGGTGCTCGACCGCGCCGTCCCGTTGGAGGTGGGCGTGGCGGACCTCCAACGGCGCCCCTTCGACCTGGAGCCGGTCCGGGCGCTCTTTCAGTTCCTGGAGTTCCGCGCCCTTCTCGATCGACTCGTCGAGGCCGTTGCCGGCGGAGGCGACGGGGAGCTTCCCGGTGGCGCCCAAACGGGAGGCGCCGCGGTCACGAAGCTCACGTGTGCGGTGCGCGACGTCGACGAGGTGGGAGCGGCGTTGGTCCTTCTCGACGAGATTGCCGGATCCCATGCCGAGCCCCTTGCGGTCGTCGCTGCATGGGATGGTGTCCCCGGAAGGTCGCCGCTCGCCGGGTTGGCGATGGTCGTCGACCCCGAGGCCGGTGAGGGCGTGTGGTTGGCCGCCGGCCTGTTGGATGATCCCGACGTGAGGAAGGCCCTCGCCAACCTGTGGGCGAGGGGTGGGAGATCACTTGTCACCCACGGAGCGAAGACCCTCATGCGCAGTCTGCTTGCGCTCGATCTCGACGTGATGACCCTTGACATCGACACCGAGGTTGTCAGCTACCTGCTCGATCCGGGCGGCGCCGCCTATGACCTTGGTGACCTGCTGTTTCGCCACACGGGCATGGGCCTCGGCGACCAGGGCGGCGCGGACGCCGCCGCCGAGGGTCGTCTCGACCTCGACGGCTCGACCGCCCGGCGCCCGGAGGCGACGGCGAACGCCGCCCTGGCGGTGGCCCGACTGGCCCCGGTGCTGGACGAGGCGCTGGATGCCCGGGGCCTCCGTTCCCTCTACGAGACCATCGAGCGGCCGCTCGTGCGGGTGCTGGCCAAGATGGAGGTGCTCGGCGTGCTGGTCGACAAGGAGGAGCTCCAGGCGCTCAATCGGCGTCTTGGCTCCGAGGCCGCCGAGTTGGAGGAGGCCATCCAGGCCGAGGCGGGCATCGCGTTCAAGGTGAACTCCACGCCCCAGCTGCGCGAGGTGCTGTTCGACAAGCTGGGACTCGCTCCCCAGAAGCGCACCAAGACCGGCTTTTCCACCGATGCGGCGTCGCTCGAGAAGCTTCGCGGCCTACACCCGATCATCGAGCTGCTGTTGCGCTACCGAGAGGTCGAGAAGCTCCGTTCGACCTACGGGGAGGGGCTGATCAAGGAGGTCGGCGCCGATGGGCGTATCCATGCGACCTTCAGCCAGACCGTGGCCCGCACGGGTCGGCTCAGCTCGGACCAGCCCAACCTGCACAACATCCCCGTGCGCACGGACGAGGGCCGCCGGTTCCGCCGGGCCTTCGTGCCCTCGCCCGGCTTCGAGCTGCTCGTGGCCGACTACAACCAGATCGAGCTCCGCGTGATTGCCCACCTGGCGAACGATCCCGGTCTCATCAAGGCCTTCACGGTCGGCGAGGACGTGCACACGATGACCGCCGCCAAGGTGTTCGGGGTGCCGTCGTCCGAGGTCAGCTTCGAGCAACGCTCGCGGGCCAAGATGGTCTCCTACGGACTCGCGTACGGCATGGAGGCCTACGGGCTCTCCCAGCGCCTCGGCACGGACGTCCCTTCGGCCCAGGCGATTCTCGACGCCTATTTCGAGGCCTTGGGGTACACCGAGACGCTGTTCGGACGACGACGCCCCATCCCCGAGCTCTCGTCCTCCAACTTCCGGATTCGCCAGGCAGGTGAGCGCCAGGCGATGAATGCCGGCATCCAGGGGTTGGCGGCCGACATCTTCAAGGTGGCACTCGTCAGGCTCGACCAGGCGATCGAGACCAGGGGGCTGCGGAGCCGCCTCATCCTCCAGGTTCACGATGAGGTCCTGTGCGAGGTCATACCCGATGAGCACGATCTCATGGCAGAGCTCGTGCGCGCCACGATGAGCGGCGCCTGCGAGTTGGCGGTGCCACTCGAGGTGAACCTCGCCTTCGGCCCCAGTTGGGCCGAAGCGAAGGGCTGAGCCGACCGACGATGAGTGGGCACTGGTTCGAGGCCATGGCCGACCATCTCGGCCCCGCCTATCTGCGCTATTCGTTCACGAAGGGGACCGAGAACGAGGTGGCGTTCCTGGTGGAGGCACTCGGCCTCGAACCCGGCGATCGGGTGCTCGACGTGGGTTGTGGGCCGGGGCGTCATGCGCATGCGCTCGCACGCAGGGGCATCGAGGTGGTGGGAGTCGACATCGCCGAGCGCTTCATCGCGTTGGCGACCGCCGAGGCCCCTCCCGGGGCAACCTTTGTCCGGATGGACGCTCGGGAGCTTGCCTGGGAAGATGAGTTCGACGCCGCGATCTCGTTGTGTCAGGGAGCGTTCGGACTGCTCGCCGGCGGGGGAGGCGACGACGAGGACGGCGACGTGCTCACGGGCATGGGGCGGGCACTACGCCCCGGGGGCATGCTCGCGGTCTCGGCCTTCTCGGCGTATTTCCAGGTGCGATGGCTCGAGGAGACCGATCGGTTCGACGCCGCCACGGGCGTGAACCACGAGACCACGACACTGCGCGACCCCGATGGCAACGAGGCGCCGTTCGATCTGTGGACCTCGTGTTTCACCCCTCGTGAGCTGCGTCTTCTGGCGTGGCGAGCCGGTCTGAGGGTGCGGGACATCTGGTCGGTGACGCCGGGCGCCTACCGGCGGGATCCCCCGGGGATCGAGACGCCCGAGTTCCTTCTGGTTGCGGAGAAGCCGGCGAGTAGACTGTTGGACGCATCACCGCAAAGGTGATCGTTCCAACCTTGTCGACAACGACCGACAAGACACCTGTCCGGAAAACAAAGGCGACCTCTTTCATGTCCGATACAACGACCACCGACCAGATCACGACCCCCGAGAGCTTTCTGCACGAAGGCTCCGATGCCGACCGGTTCGGCACCTTCGACGAGGCGGGTGAGTACATCCCCCGCCAGGTCATCGCCGATGATCTCGGTGGCCAATCCTTCGACGATGCCATCTCGGGCACGATCGTGGAGTTCGACGACGGCGACATCGTCTCGGGCACGGTGGTCAAGGTCGACAAGGACGAGGTTCTGCTCGACATCGGCTTCAAGTCTGAGGGCGTGATCCCCTCCCGTGAGCTGTCGATTCGCAACGACGCCGCCCCCTCCGAGATCGTCTCGCTCGGCGAGGTGGTCGAGGCGTTGGTCCTCCAGAAGGAGGACAAGGACGGCCGTCTCGTGCTCTCGAAGAAGCGTGCCCAGTACGAGCGGGCATGGGGCTCCATCGAGCAGATCAAGGAGGCCGAAGGTGTCGTCAGCGGCCCGGTCATCGAGGTCGTCAAGGG
>JACOTK010000059.1 GCA_016178435.1 Actinomycetota bacterium | reverse complement strand
GCGAGATCGGCTCCGATCGACTTGGAGCTCATGACCACGTAGGCACCTCCGTAGGCCTTGCGGGTGATCACCTGGACGCAGGGAACCGACGCCTCGCAATACGCGTAGAGCAACTTGGCGCCGTGTCGGATGATGCCGCCGTACTCCTGGTCGACGCCGGGGAGGAAGCCGGGCACGTCGACGAAGGTGACGATCGGGATGTTGAAGGCATCGCACGTGCGGACGAATCGCGCCGCCTTCTCCGCCGATTCGATGTCGAGCACACCGGCCAGCACCGCCGGCTGATTGCCGACGATACCCACCACGTGGCCGTCGAGACGGGCGAATCCGCACACGATGCTGCGGGCCCAGTGGTGGAAGTACTCGAAGAACTCGCCGTCGTCGACCACCGCCGAGATCACCTTCACCATGTCGTAAGGCTTGTTCGGGCTGTCGGGCATGAGGTCGACGAGCTCGGTGCAGCGTCGCTGCGGGTCGTCGTCGGGGCGGTAGGAGGGCGGCGCCTCCAGGTTGTTCGAAGGCATGAAGCTGAGCAGATGACGAACCTGGTCGAGACAGGTCTTCTCGTCGGGAGCCACGAAGGTGGCGACACCGGACTTGCTCGCATGGGTCATCGCCCCGCCCAGTTCCTCGAGTGTCACGTCCTCGCCGGTGACGGTCTTGACCACGTCGGGACCGGTGATGAACATGTGCGACGTGTCGCGCACCATGAAGATGAAGTCGGTGAGCGCGGGGCTGTACACCGCGCCGCCTGCACAAGGGCCGAGCACCACGCTGATCTGAGGGATCACACCCGAGCTCGCCACGTTGCGGCGGAAGATGCCGCCGTACGAGGCGAGCGACACCACGCCTTCCTGGATCCGGGCTCCGGCGCCGTCGTTGAGGCCGATCATCGGCGCACCCACCGACTGGGCCAGGTCCATCACCTTGTGGATCTTCTCGGCAAAGACCTCGCCGAGTGCGCCGCCGAAAACCGTGAAATCCTGGGAGAAGAGAAAGACCTTGCGGCCGTCGATGGTCCCCCAGCCGGTGATCACACCGTCGGTGTAGGGACGTTCGTCGTCGAGACCGAGCCCGTGCGCCCGATGACGGGCAAGCATGTCGAGCTCATGGAACGACCCCTCGTCGAGCAGGTACTCGATACGCTCACGGGCCAACATCTTGCCCTTGGCGTGCTGACGCTCCACCGATCGCTCGGAGCCGGCGTGATACGCCTCCTCCTTGCGCTTTGCCAGATCTTCGAGTCGCTCACGAAGCGGGTGTTCACTCATCCCTGGCAGAGTATCGGCTCAGGGGCCCGAGCGAGGAAGCACGGGCGGTCGACTGCTCCGACGGCGCTCAGGAATGCGCGCCGCAGGTACGGACGATCGGGGTCTCAGCCAGACGTTCGTCTTCGAGCTCTGTCCCGCACGCCTCGCAGCTGCCGTAGGATCCCTGGTCGAGGCGGGACAGCGCCCGCTCCACGTCGGCGACCTCGGTTTCGACCCGTGCAAGGCGGTCCACATCGATGGGGCTGTCCATTGGTAGTCAGGGGAGCGGTGCCATCGTCTGCCCGTTTCCCTGTTCCCCTTTCAATCCATGCGTTCGATATTCCCGCAGACGGTGTGCCATTCGGACGAGCGGCTACCCCTGCAAGCTAACCCTCGGAATCGGAATTCAGACAACGGGGACTGCCGTCACCGTCGCCCGGGGCGGGCCGTGCTTCTCTCGATACATCTCGGCATCGGCGCGACGGATCAGGTCCTCCGGACGCTCGAGGCCATCGGAGACCACCATGCCCACGCTGGCCCCAACGGGAACGCCGAGGCCCGCTCCCAGGAGGTAGACCTGCTCGCGGATCCGTTCCGCAAGCACCGACAAGGCATCCATTGTGACCTGTCCCTCGACCACAACAGCGAACTCGTCGCCGGCCAACCTTCCGGCGACATCGCCCGCGCGGACGACGTCGACAAGAATGCCTGCGACATCCTGCAGGAGCTCGTCGCCGGCGATGTGACCCAGGGAATCATTGATCCGCTTGAACCCGTCGAGGTCGATGTAGAGGAGACCGATCGTGTCACCGGTTCGTGCTGCCCGGGCGAGGGAACGGTGCATGACCTCGGCGAGCAGGCGACGATTGGCAAGATTCGTCAGAGGGTCGTGCAGCGCCTGAAAGGCCAGGCGATCCTGCAGGTCTCGCAGCCGCTGGGCCTTCCATGCGAGCACCTCCGCCACCATCACGTAGATCGGCACGGCATAGACCACCGATGCGTACGCGGATGCCGATGCCTCCCTCACCACGAGGGGCGCCAAATAGGACGGCAGAAGCAGGGGGATGAACCGTACCGAGGTTCCCCTGGGCTGGAACATGCCGACCCAGACGAACGCCACCAGGTAGAAGAGTCCGAAACGATAGGGGTCGGCACCTCCCGCGACGTTGTGCAACGAGATCAGCAGAAGCGCGACGGGAAGTCCCCACAAGGACATCCGCAGCGAACAGCGATCCCACGGCACGACGTAGGAGACCAGGCCGATGCACACGGCAGCCAGCCCCACCCCGACAACCCCAGCCACCTCAAAGCCATCCGGCCTCGGCAGCAGAGGAGAGAGCAGTGTCGTCACGCCACTGCTGAGGAACAGGAATGCGAGGACTCTGCCCGCCGTGCGCGTGGAATGGTGGTCCGGGTCCACGACCTCTGCGTTCGGGCTCGCGTGCTTCAACCATTCTCGTTTCGGTCGCCGATCACCTCCGCTCACAGGGTTGTATCGACACGAACAGACCCGATCTCAACTGGGATTTTCGGGGTGCCTCCCGCTAGTCCTCGATGACGTCCAGGCCCTGCTCGCGGAGTCGCGCGATGTTGTCCAGCATTCCGTTCAACACCTCGGGAGCGTGACCTTCCCAGGTCCGCACCTCGCCGACGACCTGCATCGGATGGCGGGTCCGGTAGGACTGCGTGATGTTGCCGGGGAACTTCTTGTTCGTCACGTTGGGGTCGTCCTCGAACGGGCCCGTGGGCTCGACGATGTAGATGTGCCCGCGCTCGCCGATGCCGGCGAGCGCCGTGGCCAACTCTGCTCCCCAGACAGCTGTTTCCACGAGTGCGGAGAAGTAGATGTTGTTGGAGGTGCGGCCCTCGTGGAAATTGGAGCCGCAGCCCGGCACCAGCTGATCGCCGACCTCGAAGGTGGACTTCGTCCCGTGGTAGAAGGGCCCCTCGATGTGGTCACATCGGTCGAATGTCACCGGGACGTGAGCGGTGTCTGCACCTACGGTCATCTTTCCGGCGGCGTGCTCTCGCTGCGTCATTGAGTCCTCCGATCTCGTGCCACGACCTTGCCGGTGTCGTGGGGCGCTACCGTGTGAGAGTTCATCGGGCCGCTAGCTCATCGGGTAGAGCAGGGGACTTTTAATCCCAAGGTGCAGGGTTCGAGACCCTGGCGGCCCACCGAGAAAGGTGGGACGGGCGCCGTGTGCGCTCAAGCTTCATCAGTGCGTGACGGCGGGGTTGACGGCGGGGTTGGCGGTGCGGTCGGGGTTGGCGGGCGAATGGCATCGAGGCCTTCGAGCGCTGCGGATGTCGGAGAGGCTGCCGCCTTGTTCGCCTGTTGGATGGCGTGGTACAGCTCTTCGCGGTGAACGGTCACGCTGCGAGGCGCCTTGATGCCGATGCGCACCTGTTCGCCGTGAACCTCGAGGACGGTGATCACCACATCGGAGCCGATCATGATGCTCTGGTTCGCTCGACGGGTCAGCACGAGCATCGGCGTCTCCTTCCGTGGATGATGCATGCATCCTAGGCGAACCGATGGCCGCAAACCGCGAGGGTGGCCCCGCCGATCAGTGCGTGAGCAGGGGACGGCGCACGAACTCGTCGGGCAGCGACAGCACAACCTGACCCGCTTTGCGCGTATGGCGGTTGACGATGACCGGACCGAGGAGGTTGGCCGTGGCCGCCTTTGGATCATCGGGCACCGTCACGATGACCAACATAAGCGCGTCGTCGGCGGAGGTGAGCCCGAGGCGCGAAGCCGCCTCCTCCTCGATCTCCGGCTCGTAGTCCGGGAAGAAGAGCAGCGGCGGGACCACC
Source organism: Actinomycetota bacterium (assembly GCA_016178435.1). Classification (GTDB taxonomy): domain Bacteria; phylum Actinomycetota; class Acidimicrobiia; order Acidimicrobiales; family CADCSY01; genus JACOTK01. Next base: position 7,359 of record JACOTK010000059.1, on the reverse strand, counting down.
ACGAACTCCAGGGATTCGTCCTCGAGACTGTGGAGCAACGAGAACGGGCTGTCCTCCCCGCCCCATGCCAGCAGCGTAAAACGCCTGGCGTCCGGGAACCCCATCAAGCCATCCGGAAACTGCAGCTCCGGAATATCCGCCTCGCTCATAGTTCTCCGACCCTTCAAAGACTCAGCGGATGAAGTCCATCAGTGATGGCTGCAACGTGCGCCCCGTTGCCGAAAGCGCCGCCTTGTAGGCCATCTCCTGCATCTGAAGTTCAGTGATGGCCTTCGGCAGGTCAATGCTGTCGACCTCGGCCAGGCCGTTGGTTTGTTCGATGATCGCGTCGTCCATCCGGGTGCGCATGGTTTCCACCTGATGATAGCGAGCGCCGATGCCCGCGACGGCGTTCAACACCTGCGTCGTTGCGGCGTCGAGATTGGTGAGATCCGTGACCGCAAGATCGGAGGGATTGGTGCGTAGGTCGTTGGCGATCTCGGCAACCACCTTGAACAGATCGGTGGCATTGGGACCGAAGACCTCCTCACCGGTCATGTTCACCTGCACCTTCATGCCCGGTGCCACTGATCGCTCGACCGGGGAAGGCGATGGACTTCCCAGGTAGTTCCCAGCCGCATCATAGGCCTGGACGCCACTCACCTTGCCCGCAAAGATGGGACGTCCCTGATAGGTGGTGTTGGCCAACGAGATCAACTCCTCACGCAGCACATCCACCTCGGCAGCCATCGCATCGCGCTCGCCCGGGCCGATCGACCCGTTGACGCTGCCCATCAGGAGGTCACGCACGCGACGGGAGACCTCCGACACCTTGGTCAACGCCGTGTCGGCGGTGCCCAGCCACCCCAAACCGTCCTGCGCATTGCGCACATATTGACCGGAACGACGAATGTCCGCTCGGTAGCGAAGGGCGGCGACCGTGCCGGTGGGCGAGTCGGAGGGCTTCTCGATGGCCTTGCCGGACGAGAGGTGCTCCTGCATGGATTGCATGCGCGAGAGATTGCCCTGCAGGTTGTTCAGCGCGCCCTGGCTCATCGTGCGCTGGGTGACCCGAAATGCCGAAGACATCAGATCTTCCCCCTATCGCCCGACCAGGCCGGTGCCGCTGATGAGCGTCGAGAGCATCTCGTCGACCGCGGTCATCATCCTGGCGGAGGCCTCGTAGGCGCGTTGGTAGGACATCATGTTGACCATCTCCTCGTCGAGGTTGACCCCTGCCTCGGCTTCCCGGGCCATGTCGATCTGCTCGGTGATGGCAGCCTGGATGTCGACCCGGCGATTGGCGGTTTGCGCCTCGACACCCAGCCCGACGACCAGCTTGCGATACAGGACGTCGGGCCCCGTGAGGTCGGCGAGCGCCTGCGCGTTCGCTCCGTCGAGCACCGCCGGGGCCGCAAGGCTGCTTGCCGCGATCAGGTTGGGGTCGGCAAGGACCGCCGGGTTGACATCGAGGCCGGTCGGGCCCATGACGAAGAAGTCGGTTCCCGTGGTCGCACCGTCGAGCGCGTAGCCCGTCGAGTGGAGAGCGTTGACGTCGTCGTTTACCTTTTGCGCAACCGCTGTCAGCTCGGTGCGGTAACGCACGATCACATCGTTGACCGAGGTGATCATGCCACTCACCTCACCGCCCGGATTCGTGGGATAGCCGTCACGGTCCCAAACCACACTGACGGGCTGCGGGGGTGTGGGATCGATCGAGACCCGCAGCTTCTCGAACGACGAGCCACGGACAAGCGCCGTGCCGTCGACGAAGACGTCGACGGTTCCCGAGGCGCCGGGACGTGCGGTGACGCCGATCTGGTCGGAAAGACGGCTGATCAACAGATCGCGCTGGTCCATGAGGTCGTTCGCCGACAGCCCGGCAACGGTCGCCACCTGGATCGACTGGTTCAGCTCGGCGATGTTCTGGGCTGCGGCGTTCACATCGTCGACGACCGCCCCCATCTGATCGACCACGCTCGTTCGCAGGCCACCCATGGCAGCGTCGGCCTGTTGAAAGCTGAAGACCAGGGTCTTGGCCCGTTCGAGAAGTTGGGACCGTGCAGCCGAGTCATCCGGCTTGTTGGAGAGATCGTCCCAACCGGCCAGGAAATCGGCCAACTGGGCCCCGATCCCCTGATCGGTGGGCTCGGAGAACGCCAACTCGATGCGAGCGAAGGTTCCCTGGAGCGACTTGGCCGCGGCGTTCGCCCCGTGCTCCTGATAGCCCCGGGTCTCCAGAAACTGATCCCGCATGCGCATGACCGCATCGGCGTGCACACCCTGGCCCGTCCCGTTCCAACGCGAGAACATGGCAGGCACCACCGGACCGGCGTCGGAGCTCATCGTCACACGTTGGCGTGAATAGCCTTCGGTGTTCGCGTTTGCGATGTTCTGGCCGGTGACGTCCAGACCGCGACGCTGGGCGTAGAGGCCCGAAAGCGCCAGATGGAGAGAGGAGAAGTTCGACACCTACAGGACCTCATCGATCAGCAGCGCCTGATGGATGCGCTCACTGGTCCTGCCGGTGGGCGAGTAGAGGGACACGCGCTCTTCGTCGAACTCCATGAGCGCTTCGCGCGTCGCCTGGAACCCCCGGGCGAGAAGCTCTCGATTGATCCTGGCCAGTGACGCGATCTCGTCGGTGATCTCGAGAAACCCACGGTGATGCTCCAGGAAGAGTCCGTTCCACGGAGGCGGCGTCTTGTCGGCCAGCTCCTTCAGGCTGACACCGGCGCCCAGCCCCATGGAGACCGTCGCTGCATCGAGCTCGATCGCCCGAGCCAGCTCCACCTGTCGGATCTCGCCCATCACCATCTCCACCTCGCTGGTGGCGCGGGCCAACCAGCGGGAACGACCCGACGCAAGCAGCAACTGCTCCTCCTCGAGCTTGAACAACAGGAGCTCGAGCAGGTGACGTTCTCGCCACAGGATGTTTGAGACCTCACGAAGGCCCATGAGCACTCCTTCTACTTGTCCAGTTGCCCGATCGGCCGGCAACGGCGGGACTTGAGCGAAACCTCGTGCTCCTCACGCCAGCAACCCGATCTGCATCGCACGACCCACGGCATCCCGACGGTTGCGCACTCCGAGCTTGTCGTAGATGTGGGAGAGGTGGGTCTTGACCGTCGGTAGGCTCACCACCAGCGCATCGACGATCTGATTGTTCGAGTAGCCGGCGGCCAGACACCGAATGATCTCGGTCTCGCGCCTCGTCAACGAATGGTTGGTCCTCGTGTCAAAGGCACCACCGCTTCCGACGAGCACCGCGAGAGGCGCCGTGGCGACAAACCTCTCCCCGCTCATCACGTGTCGAAGGGCCACCCGCAACTCGCCAACCTCGACGTACCGCGTCACGAGTGCCTCGGTACCGAGGTCTCGGAGGCTCCGAATGTCCTCGTCGCCGGCCTGCGCCAGGAGCGCGACGACGGCGACCGGATCATCCATGGCTTTCGCGCGCCGGACCGTTGCGAGCGTCGAGACGTCGAGCTGGCTGCCGACGACGAGCAGTCCGGCAGACCCCGTTTGGAGGCTCCGCAATGCATTACCGCCCCGATCGGTCTCGGCGAACACGGTGACGCCCATCTCGGCCAACACCGCGGCAATGCCACGGCGGAACAAGGGACACTCATCAACGATCACCCTGGTGGCCGAGGCCGGTATCGAAAGGGTGCTCGTCATGATGAGTCTCCTTCGGCCGACCCGCCCACGAATTGAGCCCGGAGATCATCCTCAGGGACGATCGAGTTTGGACCGTTTTGTGTCGAGAACTTGTCCATGGCACCACACGACCCAGCCGACACCCGCCGCCGGACCAATGACGAGGACAACCTTGTACGGGCAAATCTGGCCCTGGTGCACTATGCGGTCAACGAGATGATCGCGCGCCTTCCCCGTCACATCAGCAGGGACGAGTTGGTGTCGGCGGCACTCCTGGGGCTTGCTCAGGCAGCCCGCAGCTACAACGCCGATCGGGGTGTGAGCTTCGAGCACTTCGCCCGCAGTCGCATTCGTGGTGCGTTGCTCGATGAACTGCGCGACCGTGACTGGGCGAGCCGATCGGTTCGTGCCAACGCCCGTCATCTCCAGAAGGTCACCGACGATCTCACCAACGAGTTGGGCCGGGTACCCGACCCCCGGGAGATCGAAAGTCGCCTGGGCCTCTCGGCCGGTGAGATGAACAAGCTGTGCGATGACGTGCACCGATCCACGGTGCTGCACTACGACGCGCTCTTCCTGGAGAGCGATCACAGTGAGGCAATCGCCGATCGGGAAGGTGGCCCCACGCAGATCCTCGAGGACCGGGAAACACGTGGCTATCTCGCCGACGCGATCGTGGCCCTTCCCGAACGTCTTCGTGTGGTCGTCGTCGGTTACTTCTTCGACGAACGCCCCATGCAACACATCGCCGACGAGCTCGGTGTCACCGAATCACGCATCTCGCAGATGCGAGCCGAGGCACTGGTGCTGCTCCGTGAGGCAATGGAGCAGATCGACACGGCGGCTCCGGTCGAGAAGCGTCAGGAAAGCGGAAGGGTTGCGCGTCACCGGGCTGCCTATGTCGCAAGCGTCGCCGGCAGCTCCGACTACCGGAACCGCTTGAGTGCCAACCCACTTCCGATTCCAAAGAGAGTCGCCCAGGCCTCCCGCCAGGCGGGCTGATGGAGGCTTGACCGGCCCGGCGACGTGATCCGGCCCGCGTCATTCCCCCACGGGCAGCAATGACTTCCGGCGTGACGAGAGGAACGACTCGAACGTCGTGGCCATGTAGTCGAGCTTTTCGGCAGACAGCCCGGGATAGACCCCGACCCACAGGCCTTGCGCCATGAGCACGTCGGTATTCCGAAGTCCGCCCACAACCCGATAGCCCGTGCCAGAGTCGCGCATGTCGTCGAAACACGGGTGACGAATCAGGTTGCCGGCGAAGAGCATGCGGGTCTGTACCCGAGCAGCCTCCAGATGCTGGACCAATTCGCGTCGGGTGAACGGGGCCTCGGCTCGGACGCTCATGAGAAAGCCGAACCAGCTTGGTTCACTCGACGGCGTCGCAACAGGCAGTTGGACCAAGTCCTCAAAGGGCTTCAGTCGGGTTGCCAGCATGGCCGCGTGGCGCCTCCGAGCTTCCACGAATTCCGGAAGACGATCGACTTGAGCCAGCCCGATGGCGGCTTGGAGGTCGGTCATCTTCAGGTTGTAACCGAAATGTGCGTACACATACTTGTGGTCGTAGCCATGCGGGAGGTCACCGAACGACTGGTCAAAGCGCTTGCCGCACGTGTTGTCCCGCCCGGACGCGCAGTAGCAATCTCGACCCCAGTCGCGTAGCGACTCAACGATTGCAGCCAACTGCGGGTCACTGGTGAAGACCGCCCCGCCCTCACCAGTGGTCATGTGATGTGGCGGGTAGAAACTGCTCGTGGAGAGATGCCCGAAGGTGCCCGTCCGACGTGGCGACGACCCATCGTCTCCTTTCAGCCGATACGTGGCTCCCAGTGCATCGCAATTGTCCTCGATCAACCAGAGATCGTGACGCTCACAGAATGAGAGCACCTGCTCCACATCAAAGGGATTGCCCAGAGTATGCGCGAGCATCACGGCTTTCGTGCGAGGGCTGAACGCTTCCTCCAGGAGACTCACGTCGATGTTCGCCGTGTCACCTCGAACATCGACGAAGACCGGAACCGCGCCGTACTGGACGATCGGCGCGACCGTCGTCGGAAAACCGGCTGCAACCGTGATGACTTCATCGCCCCGCAGGATTCGTCGATCACCGAGTTGGGGACTTGTCAACGCGGTGAAGGCCAGGAGGTTCGCCGATGACCCGGAGTTCACCAGGAGGCAGTGTTGGACTCCCAGGTACTTGGCCAACCGACCCTCCAGGCGATTGGCGTTCGGGCCCGCTGTCAGCCAAAAGTCAAGGCTCGCGTCAACGAGGTTGACCACCTCCTGCTCACCGAACACGCGACCCGCGTAGTGCACCGGGGTTGTCCCACCCTGAAATGGAGGTTGGTCCGCTTGCATGAGACGGACATAGTCAGCCGTGCGCTCCAGGATCTCTCGTCGGATCTGACGCAATCGATCACCCTTGTCGCTCATACGCGAGCACCTTGTCCGACATGCTCGGCCCACACCAGACCCCGCTGGGCTGCTCGCATCTCGTAATCGACGATCTGCGCAAGGGTCTCCCCTCGCGCGTCGAAATCGTCCAGGCTCGCCCAGTGCCCATACCAGGAGGCCACCATCTCGACGGTCTTCTGCGCACCCAACACGGGAGCCCATCCCAATTCCCGCATGACCTTGGTGGTGTCGAGCCGCAGCTCGGCTGTTTCGTGCATCGCATGATGCGCAATGTTCACAGGAGGCAAGGACTCCGCAGGTCGCAAGGCAACCCATGCAGCCCGAAACAAGGTCACCACTTCAAGGACGGACAGCTCCTGGTCCTGAGGCGGTCCGAAATTCCATGCCTGCGCCGCACGTTCCGGATCGTTCAGAAGCAACGCACCCAGCCAGAGGTACCCGGCCAGTGGCTCAAGCACATGCTGCCAAGGGCGAATCGCCGATGGGGCCCGCACGTCGAGAGGCTTGTCTGCCGCGAGTGAACGGACGCAGTCGGGAATCAGTCTGTTGTGTGCCCAATCACCGCCTCCGACGACGTTGCCCGCCCTTGCGGAGGCCAGACCGATGCCCCGGATGGGCCCGAGGAAGGACGAGCGAAACGCTTCGACCACCAGCTCGGTTGCGGCCTTGCTCGCGCTGTAGGGGTCAACGCCACCCAGACGATCCATCTCATGGAGACCACGAGGCTCGGCAATGGGGCGGTAGCACTTGTCAGTCGTGACGACCACACAAGCGTGTACGCACGAGCTCAGGCGAATGGCGTCCAGGACATTGACGGTGCCCATGACGTTCGTGGCGAACGTCTCGCTCGGATGTTCATAGCCGTCAAGAACCAACGACTGCGCAGCGAGGTGAAACACCACCGATGGCTCATAGTCCCGGATCGTCGCCAGGACCGCCGCAGGATCTCGAACGTCACCATCAACCGTGACCATGCCGTCGCCAACCGTCGCCTGCACGAAGAGGCTGGGGCTCGTCGGAGGATCCAGCGAGAATCCAACGACTCGAGCACCGAGTCGTTGGAGCCACAGGCTCAACCATGAGCCCTTGAATCCGGTGTGGCCTGTCACCAGGACCGTTCGACCCCGGTACACATTGCCGAACAAGTCGGGGGATTCCATACGCGGTCCGATCACCACATGCGCCAGGGCGCTTCACCGGTCGTCCAAAGTTCATCAAGTCGATGCTTGTCCCGGAGCGTGTCCATGGGCTGCCAGAATCCATGATGGCGATACGCGCCAAGCTGACCTGTTGCACTCAACT
>JACOTK010000058.1 GCA_016178435.1 Actinomycetota bacterium | reverse complement strand
GCCATGGGACCAAAGGCAGGGTCTTCCACAACCTTCGACCCTGTGGGAGGCGTGCATGGATGGCCGAGACTTGGGACATGCATCGCAAAGGCAGGAATGAATGGTGACCGAACAGGAAAACGAGGAAGTCCTTGAAGGCGGAGGTGTCGACAGGCGAGCTTTTCTCGGCCTGTTCGCGGGAGGTGTCGGAGGAGCGGCCATGGTCGCTGCAACGGCTGCCGCTGCGTGGCCCCGGGACGGCGACTCAGGCTCGGCTGCGTCGGCATCGAACCCCCCCGCCGGGGCCGGGATGGCCGCCGCCCACGGCGAATCCCCAGCCGACATGGACGCCATGCACAAGGAGGGGGTTGACCTCTTCCTCAAGAACGCCGAATCCCCCATCACCAAGGGCGTCGGGGCGACCGAGCTCGAGTGGAAGATGGTCGATGGCGTGCGCGTCTTCGAGCTGACGTGCCGGAACGTCGACTGGGAGGTCACGCCCGGCAAGGTGGAAAAGGCGATGACCTACAACGGCATCGTGCCCGGGCCCACCCTTCGTGTCGTGGAGGGCCAACCGGTGCGGGTGGACGTGCGCAACGATCTCGATCAGAGCACCGCCGTTCACTGGCACGGTCAGCGTGTGCCCAACGCGATGGACGGAGTGCCTTTCGTCACGCAACCACCGATCCAACCAGGCGACTCCTTCAGTTACGAGTTCACCCCGGGCCCGTTCGGCAGTCACATGTACCACTCGCACCACAATGCGACCGAGCAGGTGGGCAAGGGGATGCTCGGCGCGCTTCTCGTGGAGCCGGCGAACCGGGCGGACGAGCCTGCCTACGACAAGGATTACCTCTACATCCTCAATGATTCGCTCGGTGGTTTCACCATCAACGGCAAGGGGTTTCCCGCCACGGCCCCCTATACCGCTGCGCTCGGCGAACGTGTGCGCTTCCGTTTCATGAACGAGGGCCAGATGGTTCATCCCATCCATCTGCACGGACTGACCTTCGAGATCTTCGCGCGAGACGGGTACCCACTCCCACAGCCCTTCCGCTGCGACACGATCACCGTCGCTCCCGGTGAGCGGTGGGATGCGATCGTCGTTGCCGACAATCCCGGCCTGTGGGCATTCCACTGCCACATCCTTTCCCACGCCGAGAGCCCGCAGGGCATGTTCGGCATGGTCAGCGTCCTGATCGTCAAGTAAGTAGAGGAGCCCCCGTGACCATCTCTGAAGCCCCGTCCGACGGCCAGCACGTCGAGGCGACTCCCCGGACACCTCAACGTCAGGGTCTCAACACCGAGACGCTGGCGATGGGCGGATTGTTCGTCGCGATCTTCGCCTTCCTGGCAGCGATCTTCGCGGTCGTCCTGGCGGCGACGGCAGTCGATGAAGCCCGATCGTCGAGCGGCTCGGGTTCCTCGGGCGGGTCGGCTGCGGCAGCGACAACGATCAGCCTGTCGGAGTTCAGCATCACGCCCGGCAAGGTCAAGGTGTCATCGGGTGGCGCTCCGATCGAGGTGCGCAACAATGGAACGACGATGCACAACCTGAGCATCGACGGGGTGGCCTCGCCCATGCTCGATGGCGGCAAGTCCACCGAGCTCGACATCAGCTCCCTGAAACCGGGCGTCTACACGATGAAATGTGACGTACCCGGTCACGAGGCCGCGGGCATGAAGGGCACGCTCACGGTCGAATGACCACGAGGCCTCAATGACCATGAGGCTTCATGGTTCAGTCGGACCTGGTCAACCGGCGGCGTCGCAGGAAACGCGAGGGTTCTCCGCGGCAAGGTCACCCGATGGGTTGTGCTTGAACACCCACGCGTGCAGGAAGTAGTGGATCGGCATCCCCGGCTCATGGCCCATCATGGGTCCGTCGAAGGGATGGCCCATCAGCGACGGGCGGTCGTCGTCGGTGGTCGCGTCCTGGTCGTCGTCAACGGCGTGGTACCCGACGCCGGTGAGGCGAAGGTCCCCGTGGTGCCTCATCTCGTACAGGAGCATCTCGGGTTTCGTAGGGTCGACCTGGCCGTCCTCCATGAGGGCATGGTTCATGTAGACCTGGCCCACGGCGCCGTCCCCGGGCATGTCCATGCAGCCGCCCATGGGTTCGTAACCGGCATCGAGCGCCTCGTCGACATCTCGGAACCGGTGGGTGGCCAGTCGGATCCTTGTGGCCTCGCTCGCGGTGAGGTCATTGCTCTGACGCCCGATGCCCTGTGTCCCGACGGAATCCATCACGCGGGCTGACACAGCAGGGGCACCGATGCCCATCCCGGAAGCCAGGGCCGCGGTGAGGATGCCGGCGCGGAGTCGTCTGCCTGGGTTGGCGTGTCGATCGTGCCGGTTCATGGTGACTCCTCTGATCGTGTGGAACTCGATGTCGGGAACCATAGCCGGGAAAGGGGATTCGGAATGCTCGCCGGCGGCCTCGTCGGCGGCCCTTTCCCGGGTGGCGAGCAAATCGCGTGCACGTGGCATGCGGGGTCGACAGCTTGCACGGATCACGGTCGGCAGGCCCCGCCAGGCATGCGCGCGGACATCGCCCTCAATCGCCACTTGTCGAGCTCCACGGCGATGAAGGTGGTGGTCGACAGCACCACGACCACCCCAAGTTCGATGCCATCGAGCGCTTGGGTGCCCAAGATGTCATGGAACGCCGGCACGTAGATGATCACGAGCTGACCTGTCGCACCCATGAGCACTGCCCCGACGAGCGTGGGGTTGGATCGCAGGCTGAGCCTGAGCGCGCTCCGGCGTTCCGACCTCATGGCGAGGGCATTGCCGAGTTGGAGAAACACGATCGTGGTGAAGACCATCGTGGCCCACGGCCGGCCGGCGGATCGGGCAAGGCCCTCGAGCGGAATCGTGACCACCGCCATGAGCAGGCCGATGACGAGCGCCCGCTGCCACAGACCGCCGGAGAGGATCGACTCCCGGGGCGGGCGTGGGGGCCGTTGCATCGTGTCGGGCGCTGCCGGCTCGAGCCCGAGCGCCATGGCAGGCAGGCCGTCGGTCACGAGGTTGATCCACAGGATCTGGATCGCCGTGAGGGGAAACGGAAGGCCGAACACCGGGGCCAGGAGCATG
>JACOTK010000219.1 GCA_016178435.1 Actinomycetota bacterium | reverse complement strand
TCTCTCTTCGACCACGGACGCCTCGGGGGCACCGGCTACGTATCCATTCTCCCGGTGGATCAGGGCATCGAGCATTCCGCCGCTGCGTCGTTTGCGCCCAACCCACGGTATTTCGACCCGAAGAACATCGTGGAGTTGGCGATCGACGGTGGATGCAACGCGGTTGCGTCCACCTTCGGGGTGCTCGGGGCGGTGTCGCGCCGTTACGCCCACAGGATTCCGTTCATCGTCAAGCTGAACCACAACGAGCTGATGACCTATCCCAACAAGTTCGACCAGATCATGTTCGGGTCGGTCGAGCAGGCCTATGACCTCGGTGCGGCGGGCGTTGGTGCGACCATCTATTTCGGCTCCGAGCAGGCGACCCGCCAGATCGAGGAGGTCCACGAGGCGTTCTCGACGGCCCACCAACTCGGCATGTTCACCGTGCTGTGGTGCTATCTGCGCAATCCCGGTTTCGTGGTCGACGGTACGGACTACCACGTGGCCGCCGATCTGACGGGTCAGGCCAACCACATCGGTGTCACGATCGAGGCCGACATCATCAAGCAGAAGCTTCCCGAGAACAACGGTGGTTGGAACGCGATACCCAACTATGGCAAGACCTCGAAGCTGGTGTACGAGACGCTCACCACCGACCACCCGATCGATCTCACCCGCTGGCAGCTCGCCAACTGCTACATGGGTCGCTCGCCGCTCATCAACAGTGGTGGTGCGTCCTCGGGCGAGTCGGACCTCGGGGAAGCGGTGCGGACGGCGGTGATCAACAAGCGTGCCGGCGGCACCGGTTTGATCTCGGGACGCAAGGCATTTCAACGTCCCACGAGCGAGGGCATCGAGCTCCTGCATGCGATCCAGGATGTGTACCTGGACGAGTCCGTCACCATCGCGTAGCGGGCAGCGATGGGTGGGCCTCGATCGGGGCCGCCATTTGCCGGAGCGCTGATCCGTCCGATAGGAGTAGCTGACCGCTAGCGTGACTCCGGTCTTGCATGCGAGGCGGCAACATCGTCCACCGCAACATCAACCACAAGGCCAAGGGGGGGAACTCGTGGCCGTTCTCGATTCGGAACAATCACCGTCGTCACATCACGCCCGCAGCGAGGTGCTCGACGAGGTCGTCATTCGCTTCGCCGGCGACTCGGGCGACGGCATGCAGCTCACCGGCGATCGTTTCACCGGCGCCAGTGCCCTCTTCGGCAACGACCTGTCGACGCTGCCGGACTATCCCGCCGAGATTCGAGCCCCCGCCGGCACCCCTGCGGGGGTTTCGGCTTTCCAGGTGCACGTGTCGGATCACGACATCATGACCCCGGGGGACACGAGCGATGTGCTCATCGCCATGAATCCCGCCGCTTTGCGTTCCGAGCTCGGCAAGCTTCGTTCGGGCGGCACGCTGGTGGTCAACAGCGACGCCTTCGAGGAGCGAAATCTGGCAAAGGCCGGCTACGCGAGCAGTCCTCTCGATGACGACAGCCTGGCGGGCTATGCCCTCTACGAGGTGCCGATGACCTCCATGACGATGGAGGCGGTCCGTGACCTCGGTGTCAAGCCCCGCGATGCCGAGCGGTCGAAGAACTTCTTCGCTCTCGGCCTGGTCAGCTGGATGTACACCCGTCCGGTCGAGCCGACCCTCGAGTGGATCACGAAGAAGTTCGCGAACAAGGCCCAGGTTGCGGAGGCCAACACCGCAGCGTTCAGGGCCGGGTACAACTTCGGCGAGACCGCCGAGCTCTTCGATCACCCGTACGAGATTCGTCCCGCCGATCTGGAGCATGGCACCTACACGAACATCACCGGCAACACGGCGATGGCATGGGGGTTGATCGCCGCGGGTGAGCTCTCCGGCATGGACGTGTTCCTCGGTTCCTATCCGATCACCCCGGCCTCCGACATCCTCCACGAGCTCTCGAAGCACAAGCATTTCGGCGTCCGCACGATGCAGGCCGAGGACGAGATCGCCGGAATCGGCGCGGCGCTCGGCGCCTCCTTCGGTGGGCATCTGGGTGTGACCACGACGAGCGGACCGGGCCTTTCCCTCAAGTCCGAGGCGATGGGTCTGGCGGTCAGTCTCGAGTTGCCCCTGCTCATCGTGGACGTGCAACGTGGTGGCCCCTCGACCGGCCTGCCGACCAAGACCGAGGCCTCCGATCTCCTCCAGGCGATGTACGGGCGCCATGGCGAGGCGCCGGTGCCGGTTCTGGCTGCCTACAGTCCCGCTCACTGTTTCGCCGTGGCGATCGAGGCTGCCCGCATCGCGGTCAAGTATCGGACGCCGGTCATCGTGTTGTCCGACGGGTACCTCGCCAATGGCGCCGAGCCGTGGCTGTTGCCCGACGTCACGACCCTGCCCACCATCGAGGCGAACTGGACCACCCGGCCGAACCACGTGAACGAGGACGGAACCGAATCGTTCCGGCCCTACCAACGTGACCCCGAGACCCTTGCCCGCGCGTGGGCGCTGCCGGGCACCCCCGAGCTGATGCACCGCATCGGTGGCATCGAGAAGGCCGACGGGACCGGCGACATCTCCTATGACGCCCTGAACCACGAGCACATGGTCCACACCCGGGCGGCGAAGATCGCCGGCATCGCTCGCGACATCCCACTGGTCGAGGTAAGGGGTGACCACGACGCCGATCTGTTGGTGCTGGGTTGGGGCTCCACCTGGGGAGCGATCACGACTGCAGTCGATCGGGTCCGGACCGCGGGCGCAAGGGTTGCCCAGACCCACCTTGTGCACCTCAACCCGTTCCCGGCGAACCTGGGCGAGGTGCTCGCCCGCTTCTCGAAGGTGCTGGTGCCGGAGATGAACCTCGGTCAGCTCACGCGCCTCGTCCGAGCGGAGTACCTGGTCGACGCCGAGGTCATGACCAAGGTGCAGGGTTCGCCGTTCACCGCGGGAGAGATCGAGGAGCGGATCCTCACGATGTTGCACGAGATGGAGGCTCACCATGGCTGACACCGCCGTCATTCCGGTCACGTCCCGCAAGGACTGGTCGGGTGATCAAGAGGTGCGTTGGTGTCCGGGGTGTGGTGACTACTCCATCCTGACGGCTGTCCAGCTGCTCATGCCCGAGCTCGGTGTGCGCCGCGAGAACACCGTCTT
>JACOTK010000218.1 GCA_016178435.1 Actinomycetota bacterium | reverse complement strand
CTGCTCGTCCTCGAACAGGCCGAGCCCGGCCGCGAGGGAAGCGCAAGCTCATCCATGCAACTGGCCGATGTGCTCGGCGTTGCGCTCGGCGCGGGCAGCGGCGGAGCACTGATCGCCCTTGGTGATGCACTCCAGTGGACGCCCCGCACCGGGTTGGCGGGGGCCTTCCTCCAGGCGGGCCTCATGACGATCGTCGGCTTCAGCCTGACGTGGCGGCTCCCGACCTCACGCCGTACGGAGGGTTCCCTGGCCTGACGCTCGCCTCCGCAGTTCGATGAGACCGGCAGCGTTTCGCATGGGCAGGGCCCGAGCGCTGCAACCGCTTGCCATGATCGTTCGTCCCTCCCTGCGATGGCAACCGGGGTTGGATGCCTCCTTGGTCGCGGAGCGGCGTCGTTCAGCCCGTCGTCGCCACACCGGACACCGCCGTACCGATTGCGACAGGCAATCCGGCTCGACGCCATTCCGGAAAACCCTCTTCGAGCCTCCGGGCATGCACTCCCTGCGATGCAAGGGAACGGATTGCCTCGTAGGCGTAGGCACAATAGGGGCCTCGACAGTACGCCACGACCTCGGCATCGCGAGGAACCTTGCGAAGCTGGTCGTAGAGTCGCGTCGGATCGATCGAGATGGCGCTGGGGATGTGCCCCGCTTCGTACTCGGGCAATGGACGCACATCGAGCACCACGACCTTGCCGGTATCGATGCTCGAGATCAGCTCATCGCGGGTGATGGTGGCGATGCCTTCGCGCGGACCCAGATAGGCATCAACCAGCTCGGAGACGCCCGCGACATGGTGTGCCGCCACATCCCGTAGCGCGGACCAGAACTCGCCGACGCGCTCGCTCGAGAGTCGGTAGTGGACATGACTTCCGTCCCGACGACTGGCCACCAGCCCGGCACGAGCAAGGACCTGAAGATGATGAGATGTGTTGGCCATGCTCTGGCCGACCTCACTCGCCAAGACCTCCACCGAGCGCTCGCCCTGTGCCAGAACGTCCACCAACTCGGCACGCCGCCCATTGCCGAGCGCCTTGGCCACATCTGCCAGCCGGTCGAAAAGGGCCTCTTTCGCCACCCGATCCGCCATCACACCTCCTTGAAGGGAAACATCGTGTTGCACGGTAGCGCCACGATTCCAATACTCAAACAATCTCTTGACAACTCGCCTCGAATTCGCTTGGATATCAATATTCGTATTATCAAACGAATCATTGAACAGGAGGTTTCCCATGCCGACCAACCCAACCACCACCGAACCGACAACGACCGTGGACGCCGAGGCCCTTCGCGCCGAGGTGCGCCTCAAGTACACCGAGGTCGCCAACAACCCCAACGGCGCCTTCCACTTCCACACAGGGCGAAGACTTGCCGAGCTTCTCGACTATCCGGTGGGCATTCGCACCGCTCTGCCCGACGAAGCCATGGCCTCCTTTGCCGGGGTGGACAACCCGTTCGGGGCCGGTCGCATCCCTGTCGGTGGCCGCGTTGTCGACCTTGGCTCCGGCGGAGGTTTTGACTGCTTCGTTGCCGCCCAGTTGGTGGGTCCGACCGGTTCGGTCATCGGCGTCGACATGACCCCTGCCATGCTCGATCGATCCCGGCGTGTTGCCAACGAGCTTGGCCTGCACCATGTCGAGTTCCGCCAAGGCATCCTCGAGACGCTGCCCGTGGCAGACGGATGGGCAGACGTGGTCATCAGCAACGGTGTGCTCAACCTCGTGGCCGACAAGGCCCGGGTGCTGGCCGAAGCACATCGCGTGCTGCGCCCCGGTGGTGTGCTGCAGTTTGCCGACATCGCCGTCGGTGGCGAAGTCCCCGAAGCGGCCAAGTGCGACATCGAGTTGTGGACCGACTGCATCGCCGGGGGACTGTCGGTGGATGCGTGGTGCCAACTCATCGAAGCAGCGGGATTCGATGACCTCGCGGTCGGCCTGTCCACCGACACCTTCGGGGGAGCCGCCGGAGAAGCCCGGGCACGTGCGTTCGACGTCTACGCCCATACCTTCCGAGCGGTCAAGCAATGAGCACAGACCGGAAGGTCCCGCATCAGGTGCTCGATGCGCCGGGGCTCGCCTGCGCCTCCCTCACCCCACTCGTCTCGACAACCCTCGCCACGCTCCCACCCGCCACGTTGTTGGAGGTCCGCACCGACGACCCCGCTGCAAGGATGGGACTACCCGCCTGGTGCCGCCTCACGCGCAATCCCCTTGTGCGCACCTTCGAGGGCCCTGATCCCGACCGAAACCTCACCGCCGACCAAACCATTTTCCACATCACCAAGAAGGAGCAGTAACCCATGCCTACCCACCCGAGCATCCTCATCCAAGGCACCCATGGCGCAGAGGACCCCGAGAAGTCGACGTTGCCATTCATCGTCGGCAACGTTGCGGTCACTGCCGAGCAGGACACCACCATCTTCCTGACCTCCGAAGGAGTGCGCCTCGCAACGCGCGGCTACGCCGATGACATCCAGTACGCGCAACACCCGCCAACCGGCAGGATCCTTGCCGATTTCGTCGCGAACGGTGGACGCATCTGGGCCTGCGGCGCCTGCACCGGACCTAGGGGGATCACCGCCGAGGACATGGTCGAGGGGGCGACGATCGTCACCGCCGCCAACCTCGTCGAGGCTCTCGCCTCCGGCGCCTCGACGGTGGCATTCTGAACACGGGACATTCGCTTGGTCGCCCGGACCGATGACGTGGGCAGCGGGCCACTGTCAGGCCTGCGGATCATCGGCTGAGATCTGGGCCGTCCTTGCCGCACATCAGCGACCCGACCCCATGTCGACGGGGCCTTTGGATGGACCTCGATCGCCCCTTTGAGGATTCCTCGGTCAGACCCGGATGACCGAGGAGGCGGCGTGACGCGCGTGGTAGCTCGATCGGGTCAGCGGGGAGGCCTCGACGTGGCCGATGCCCAGATCCCGACCAGCGGCGGCGAGCATCTCGAAGGTGGCGGGCTCGATCCATCGCTCGACGGGGAGATGGTGTTCGGTCGGCCTGAGGTACTGGCCGAGGGTGACGATGTCGACGCCGACTCCGGCCAGATCGGCCATGGCGCCGATGATCTCCGCGTCGCGCTCGCCCATGCCCAGGACCATCCCCGACTTGGTCGTGAGACCAGCCGCCTTCGCCCGAGCCAGCACGGCCAACGATCTTGCATAACCGGCTGATGGACGCACGGCGCGCTGCAGACGTACGACCGTCTCGATGTTGTGGTTGACGATGTCGGGACGCGCATCGAAGATGCGGTCCAGCGACGCAGGATCGCCCTTGCAGTCCGAGATCAGCACCTCGATGTCGCAGTCGGGCGTGCGCTCACGGATGGCGGCAATCGTCTCGGCAAACGCGCCCGCACCGCCGTCGGCGAGGTCGTCTCTCGCCACCGTGGTGATGACCGCATGCGCAAGATCCATCCGGGCCACCGCCTCGGCAACCCGCTCGGGCTCGTCGATCGAGAGGGGCTCGGGTTGTCGAGTGTCGACCAGACAGAACCCGCATGCACGCGTGCAGCGCTCACCGTTGATCATGAAGGTCGCGGTGCGATCGGCCCAGCACTCGTAGATGTTGGGACAACCCGCCTCCTCGCAGACCGTGACCAGGGACAGCTCGCGCATCGTTCGCTTGAGCTCGAGGTACTCCGGGCCGATCGTCGCCTTGGCCCGCAGCCACGCCGGCTTGCGTTCGCCGATGGACAGACCGTTGGTCACGCCTGCCTCGGCCAGGCGGCCCGTGATGCGAACGGAGACGCCGGCGGCGGCCTCCTTCGCGTCGAGTCGACCGGCTCGCCCGGCCAGGTCGGCCGGGATCTCGCCTCGACTGAACGCCGAAAGATCCTCGGGCGTCACACGCCACGCCAGATCCTGACGCTCGACCTCACCCGAGCCCCACAACGCCGTCGCTCGCGACACCACCGCGTTCGCCACCTCGGCCATCGTGACGGTCACGCCGAGAGCGGCAAGTGAGGTCACGGACCTGTCCCGAATGCCGCAGGGCACGATGTGATCGAACATGGTGAGGTCGGGGTCCACGTTGAGCGCAAAGCCGTGCATCGTGCGGCCCCTGCTGAGACGTACCCCGATCGCGCAGATCTTTGCGTCGCCGACCCACACGCCGGGCAGACCCTCGAGGCGGTGGGCGCCCGTGAGACCGACGTCCGCGAGCACATCCATGATGAGCTGTTCGACAGCCCTCACGTAGGCGGCGGTGTCGGCCATGTTGCCCCTGCCCTTGCCGGTAACCGAAACGATCGGATAGCCGACCAACTGACCCGGCCCGTGATAGGTGACGTCGCCTCCCCGGTTGGTGCGCTGGAGCTGTGCCCCCACCGACTCGGGCGCCACCAGGACGTGGGCGGGGTTCGCACGAACACCGAGCGTGTAGATGGGAGGGTGCTCCAACAGGAGCAGGTGGTTGTCCTTCGAACGCTCGAAGAGGCTCTGCTGCAGGGCCTGCGCGTCCGCGTACGCCACCCGACCCAGCCAACGGGCCCGGAACGTCATGACAGTTCCGCGGCCCAGTCCCGGGTCTCGATGATCTCCTTGATCCTGGCGACGAACGAGGCGGCATAGGCACCGTCGAATGCACGATGGTCCCAGGACAGGGCGAGGTTGCCGATCGGGTGGATGGCGATCGTGTCGCTTCCATCGGGCAACGTGACCACGACGGGCCGCTTCTTGACCGAGTCGGTCGAGAGGATCGCCACCTGCGGCTGATTGATGACCGCAGCGGTGATGAGTGTGCCGAAGGGTCCTGGATTGGTGATGGTGAACGTCCCACCGGCGATGTCGTCGGGACCGAGCTTCTTCGTGCGGGCCCGCGCGGCAAGGTCGGCGATCTCACGTGCCAGCGAGCGGAGTCGCTTGCCGTCGGCATCATGGACGACGGGAACCATGAGACCGTTGAAGTCGAGGTCGACCGCGATGCCCAGATGGATGTCGTGATGCACGATCAGCTCATTGGGCCCCACCGATGCGTTGACCTGGGGAAACTCCCGAATCGCATCGGCCGTCGCTCGGGCGATGAAGGAAAGATAGGTCAGGCTGACCCCCTCGCTCGCCTTGAAT
>JACOTK010000057.1 GCA_016178435.1 Actinomycetota bacterium | reverse complement strand
TCGAGCTCGTGGCCCCGCATCCGTGCAACAGGAGCCTTTTGCGTGAACATCCTGGGTGGCGACCAGGAGGAGGTCTGTCGCGTCTTCGCATCGAAGAGCGATGACAAGTTCGCCGGCATCGGTTGGCAGATGACCTCGACGGGGTCTCCCCGCCTCGATGGCGTGTTGGCCTGGATCGACTGTGAGATCGACTCCGTTGTCGAGATCGGCGATCATGACCTGTGCGTCGGGCGGGTGGTCGAGCTCGCGGTGGGCCACGAAGGGGCGCCACTGGTCTTCTTCAGGGGAGGGTATCGAAACCTCCAGTCCTGAGTGAGGTCCGCCCGTTGACGATTCCGGCCGGACGAAATGTCCGCCTCCGCAGGAGCGTGACCTCGACGGCACGAACTTGTCAACCAGGCCCCAATCATCACCACAGACGGAGGATCATCCCTTGGCTGATCGGCAGCTCGACATCGAGACCTTGGCGCGCACGGATGTGCTGAACTCCGCGCTGGTCGACGTGGGGCTCACCCGCGAGCACGTTCGCCTCCGTCGCCTCGCCCGACTCGGCATCGTGTTGGCGCTGGTCGCCGGCTTCCTGTGGTTTCGGGTTCTCAGTGGCAACCCGGTGGGCTTCGGTCTGCCGAAGGTGAGCGCCGAGGCGGCGCCCTTCCTTCCCGGGGCGGGTCTGATCGTGCTCTTCACCTTGGTCATGGTGGTTCCGCTCGTGCTCGCCGGGCGTTCGCCGCACGTTCGCTACCGGGCCAACGAGATCGAGATCGGCCTTGACGACGTTCGCGGCGCGGGGGTGGTCAAGGAGGAGATCGTCCGCACCCTCAACATCTTCCTGGCCCACAAGATGTTCAAGGAGCAGATGGGTGGCACGCCCCGGCGGGGTGTGCTCTTCGAGGGCCCTCCCGGAACGGGGAAGACCTATATGGCCAAGGCCATGGCCCACGACGCGGGTGTGCCCTTCCTGTTCGTGTCCTCATCGGCCTTCCAGTCGATGTACTACGGCCAGACCAACCGCAAGATCCGCAGCTACTTCCGGGCGCTTCGAGCCACGGCCCGCAAGGAGGGCGGCGCCATCGGTTTCATCGAGGAGATCGACGCCATCGGCGGCGCTCGCGCCGGCATGTCGGGCTCGACGCAACGTGAGGGCGTCTCGGGTGTGGTGAACGAGCTGCTCATCCAGTTGCAGAGCTTTGACGAGCCGACCACCTCGGTGCGTCTGGCCGGTGTGCTCGTGGAGCTCGTGAATCGTTTCCTGCCGGCGCATCGTCAGCGTCGCAAGCCCACATCCGCGCCGGCCAACATCCTGGTGATCGGCGCCACCAACCGCTCTGCCGACCTCGACCCGGCGCTCCTGCGCCCCGGACGCTTTGATCGCAGCATCCACTTCGGCCTGCCCGGGCGTCGTGATCGGCGGCAGATCATCGACTACTACCTGGATCGCAAGGCCCATGACGATGCCCTCGACGAGCCTCAGCGGCGGGACACGTTGGCGGCCATGACGGCCGGCTACTCCCCGGTCATGATCGAGCACCTCTTCGACGAGGCCCTGGTGTGGGCACTGCGCCGGGGAGCCGGTCGCCTCGACTGGGACGACCTGCAGCGCGCCAAGATGACCACCGAGATCGGTCTCGAACAGCCGGTCGACTACACCGCCGATGAACGGCGCCGGATCGCCACCCACGAGGCGGGCCATGCCACGGTTGCCTATCTGGTCGGTCGGGTCGACCCCGATCTGGACTCGCCGTGGGCACGCAAGCTCGAGGTGCTCTCGATCATCAAACGCGCCGAGGCGCTCGGCCTGCTCGCGCACTCCGACGCCGAGGAGCGCTTCATGCGGACCCACTCGGAGCTCGATGCGCTCATGCAGATCACCATGGGCGGTCTGGTCGCCGAGACGTTGTACTTCGGCGAGATCAGCTCGGGACCCTCGGGTGACCTCTTCGCCGCCACGACGACGGCTGCGCAGATGGTCGGCTCGATGGGCATGGGAGACTCCCTGATCAGCTACGACGCGGCCATGGTCGCGGGCGCGGGCAACATCGTGGCCAAGGTCCTTGCCCACGATGCAGCTCGGGAACAGGTGGAGGCCAGGCTGGAAGCGGCCCGGAAGGCAGCAGAGAACCTCATCACGGCACACCAACACATCCTCGAGGCACTGCGGGACGCCTTGTTGGATCGCGAGCAACTCGTCGGCGACGAGATTCTCGACGTGATCCGCGCCGCAGAGAGCAAGGTGCTCGATATCGACCTCCGTGACGAGGTCCGGGGCCAACTTTCGCTCGTCGACCAGATGTCCACCGAGCCCTGAGCGTGCCCCTCTCCAGTCCGCCGCCGATTCCTACTCGATGCCGAGGGTGTCGAAGATGAAGGCCAGGACGAACGCCTCGTCCCTCCAGGCGTCGTAGCGGCCCGAGGGGCCCATGTGACCGGCGCCCATCTCGGTCTTGAGAAGCAGCCGATTCGTGTCGGTCCTGGTCGTGCGCAGCTTGGCCACCCACTTGGCCGGCTCCCAGTAGGAGACGCGGGGGTCGTTGAGCCCGGCAGTCACCAACATGGCAGGGTAGTCCTGTGCCACCACGTTCTCGTAGGGGGAATAGGAGCTCACCCCCACTCCTCCCACTCCATGACGGTCAGCGGCAGTGACGGGTCGAGGATGGTGTTCAACGCGTCGACGAAGGGCACCTCGGCGATGACCACGCCGAACTGCTCGGGGGCCATGTTGGCGACGGCGCCCATGAGCAGCCCCCCGGCGCTGCCGCCCCGGATGACGAGTTGGCCGGGCGTCGTCCAGCCTTCACGGGTGAGATGACGGGCGCAGGCGATGAAGTCGGTGAACGTGTTGCGCTTGTCGAGGAACTTGCCCCGCAGGTACCACTGGCGACCCATCTCGCCGCCACCTCGAATGTGCGCGATGGCATAGACGAAACCCCGGTCGAGCAGGCTGAGGCGGATCGAGGAGAAGCCCGGGTCCATGCTTGCCTCATAGGAACCGTAGCCGTAGAGCAGTGCCGGGCGAGGGCCGGCGGGTCGATCTCCGGCGGGTCGATCTCCGGCGGGTCGATCTCCGGCGGGTCGATCTCCGGCGGCGCCGCTGTCCTTGCGATAGACGAGTGACACGGGGATCATCGTGCCGTCGTCGGCCGTTGCCCACACTCGCCCGGTCGCGTAGAGGGAGGGGTCGTAGCCCCCGAGGACGGGCTGCTGTTTGCGCAGCACCCGCTCACGGGTCACGAGGTTGTAGTCGAACACCGAGCTCGGCGTGACCATCGAGGTGTAGCCGTAGCGCAGCACGGTGGAGTCGAACTCGGGATTTGACCCACCCGAGGAAGTCGAGACCTCCTCGGGCTGATCGATGATCCAGTCGTCGCCGTCGACGAGACTGCGGACACGGATCCGCCGGAGACCGTCGGCACGCTCGAAGAGCACGAGGTAATCGGCAAAGACGTCGATGCCGCTCAGGTGGACGTCGGGACGATGTGCGATGACCTCGGTCCAGTTGGACCGCTCGGGCGCCGTGTCGGGCGCCTCCACGAGCTTGAAGTTCTCCGCCTCGTCGGCGTTGGTCACGATGAGGAAGCGATCACCGTGGTGCTCGATCCCGTACTCGACTCCCTGTTGTCGGGCCTCGACGACGTGGAACGTTCCCGTCGGCTCGTCGGCCGAGAGGATCCGACACTCGTCGGTCATCTTGGAGCCGAGGTGAAGGACGAGCCAACGCTCGTCCTTCGTGGCGCCGATTCCGAGGTAGAAACGCTCGTCGGGCTCCTCGTACACGAGCACGTCATCGTGCAGCGGCGTACCCAACGTGTGACGCCAGAGTTGGTACGGGCGCATGGCCTCATCGGGCTTGACATAGAAGAAAGTCCGGTTGTCGTTGCCCCAGGCGGTGCCGTAGTAGGTCTCGGGAATCCGGTCGGCCAGGTCCTCCCCGGTCGTGAGGTTCCGAAAGGCCATCGTGTACAACTCGCCGCCGGTGGTGTCGGTGGCATAGGCCAACAGGTCGGCCCGGGGGCTGAGGTCGAAGGCGCCGAGGGCGAAGAACTCCGAGTCGCCGGCGAGCACGTTCTGGTCGAGCATGATCTGCTCGGCGACGTCCTCCCCGGGCTCGACATCACGCCGATCGGCGTCGGCAAAGGCGGGCTTGCGACAGTGGATCGCGTACTGCATGCCCTCGACCGTGCGCGAGTAGTACCACCAGTCGCCCTTGCGGACCGGAACCGAGAGGTCGGTCTCCTGGATGCGGGATCGGATCTCCTCGAACAACGCTTCCTGACGCTCTGCCGTGTGGGCCATCTGCGCCTGGGTCCAGGCGTTCTCCGCCTCGAGGTAGGCGATCACATCGGGGTCGTCATCTCGATCGCGCATCCACGCGTACTCGTCGACGACCAGATGGCCGTGGGTCAGTCGTTCGCTCGGAACACGTTTCGCCACCGGGGGAGCGGTGGGCGTGAAGGAAGTTTGCGCAGGCTCGGTCACACCCACACGTTACGGCTTTCGCCCTTCCTCCATGACCGCATGAACAACGGAGAGGGAGCGCCGGAGCGCCAACAGGGTTACGGTTCGGGCATGACGATCTACGCACTGGGCGATCGTGTGCCCGACATTCATCCCGATGCCTACGTTCACCCTGACGCCACCGTGATCGGCGATGTCGTGATCGGCCCCG
>JACOTK010000217.1 GCA_016178435.1 Actinomycetota bacterium | reverse complement strand
CCCAGATGGATGTCGTGATGCACGATCAGCTCATTGGGCCCCACCGATGCGTTGACCTGGGGAAACTCCCGAATCGCATCGGCCGTCGCTCGGGCGATGAAGGAAAGATAGGTCAGGCTGACCCCCTCGCTCGCCTTGAATGCCGCACGCTCGGCGAGTCGGACACGCTCGAGTCTCTCGTAGTCGACCTCGACGACCACCAGGGCATGAGCTGACGTTGCCCGTGAGCGCACCATGTGCTCGGCGGTGCGTCGCCGGATGTTCGAGAAGGGAATCACCTCGTCACGCTCACCCGCCGTTGCGGGCGGAAAGCCCTGGGTGATGCCGGCCGGCGCCACAGGGGAGGCGGGGGCACCAACCGTCGGCGCAGGCGCCACGGGAGCAGGAGCGGGCGCCACGGGAGCGGGCGCCGCGACGGGGCCGGCCCCGGCGCGCCCTCGATCCTCCACCAAGGCCAGGACGTCGCTTCGGGTGATGCGGCCCCCTTCGCCCGTTCCCGGAATCGTCGAGGGATCGAGCCCGTGCTCGGCCACGAGCCGACGGACGACCGGCGACAGGAGGCGGTTGTTTCCCGTTGAGGTCGTCGGAATCGGAGCGGAACCAGGCGTCGGAGCGGAACCAGGCGTCGGTCCTGCAGCCGCCTGCACCGGCTCGGCAACCGGTGCTGCAGCGGCGACAGGGGCCGGGGCAGGTTCGGCAACAGACGCCTGGGCCGAAGCGGGAGGTTCGCCAACAGGCGCCACCGTGGCCTCGGCCGGTGTCGAGCCATTGCCTGCGCCTGAGCCACCTGGGCTGTGCTCGACGACGGCCAGAACGACGCCGACATCCACGGTTGCCCCCTCGGGCACCAGGATCTGGGTCAAGAAACCACTGACCGGCGAGGGAACCTCCGAATCGACCTTGTCGGTGGAGACCTCGAAGAGCGTCTCGTCCTCGGCGATGGCCTCGCCGACCTGCTTGTACCACTTGGTGATCGTGCCCTCGGTCACGGTCTCGCCAAGCTGGGGCATCGTGATGTCAGCCATGCAATCCTCTCCCCGTCATCGACAGAACGGTCTCACCGAACAATTCGGACAACGTGGGATGCGGCTGGATGAAGGCCGCCACTTCGTCGACGGTGGCCTCCCAGTTGACCGCGAGATAACCCTGCCCGAGCTGCTCGGTGACCCACGGCCCCACCATGTGGACGCCGAGAATCTGACCGGCGCGCCCATCGGCGCCCTTGGCCGCTATGACCTTCACCAGGCCATCGGGCTCGCCCAGGATCAGGGCCCGGCCGTTGCCGCGGTACTGGTGCTTGGAAACCACCACCTCGTACCCGGCATCTCGGGCCGATTGCTCGGAATGGCCGGCAAAGGCCACCTCCGGGTGGCTGTAGATGCACCAGGGGACCCGGTCGTAGGCGATCGGCACCGGAGCCTCCCCGAGGATGTCGCGAATGACCACCATGCCCTCGGCAAAGCCGACGTGTGCGAGCTGCGGTGTGGCAACCAGGTCACCGATCGCCCAGACGCCGCCCACATTGGTGCGACACGTCGCGTCGATCTTCACGAAGCCCCGTTCGTCGACCTCGACACCGGTGCCATCGAGGCCCAGCGTCTCGGACAACGGTCGGCGACCCACCGAGACGATGATGCGCTCCACCTCCACCGACTCCCCACCTTCGAGCTGCACGAACGTGGTGCTTGTCCCCGGTGTGTGGCCGGTCACCGCGACGCCGGTGCGGACATCCATGCCCCATGCCGGCAGGGTGTCGGTTGCCAGGACCTCGTCCGAGGTCTGCACGAACCGACCATCGACCTCGAAGCCGGGGATCGTGCGAGGTGCGGAGCCCGTCGCGAGGATCACGTTGGCGCCCGTGAGCTCCGTGGTCGCCCCCTTGTCGTCGGTGACGACCACTCGACCGTTGCCTGCGAAGACGCCGGTGCCGGCAAAGGTTGAGACCTTCCGAGACTTGAGCAGCCCGGCGAGACCTTTCCAGAGGCCGTCGACAACCTGGTCCTTGCGAGCCAGCGTGACAGGGAAGTCCATCGTTGCCGGCCCCGCCTGCACCCCGAACGTCGCGGCGTGATTGACGGTGCGGAACACCGCAGCCGACTCGAGGAGCTCCTTGGCCGGAATACAGCCACGGTGCAGGCACGTTCCCCCGACCTTGTCACGCTCCACCAGGGCAATCGAGAGACCTGCCGCCGCCCCGTACAGCGCAGCGGCGTACCCACCGGGGCCTCCTCCAATGATCACCACATCGAACTGGTCAGCCACGTCGCTCTTTCCTTTTCCCAGGCTCCGATCACGTCCGCCGGCGGCGCACTCGGAGCCTTGAATGCCCTTGCCCGTCCCTCAACTGCTCAGCTGCATGAACTGCACGGCAAACGCCGCAACGATGACGACCCCGCACACAACAGCCGTGAGGATCAGCCGACGAGTGTTCACCCCCGAGATCCTAGTGGCCTGCTCATGGAAAGCATCCCTCCCGGCCGGCAACGAGCGCCCGGTCGAGCGGAGAAGGGGTAGCCTGAGGCGACAAGACGCAGGGGAGCCCGTTGCGACGAGCTGAGAGGCGGCCACGCAGGCCGCGACCCTCCCAGGACCGGCCCGGTCATGCGGGCCAGGGAGCGTGAGCGATGAGTGAC
>JACOTK010000213.1 GCA_016178435.1 Actinomycetota bacterium | reverse complement strand
GCTTGCTCGTTACGGGAACGGCCGGATTCCCCCTGCCGCCCTCGAATCAGTCGGCATGGAAGACCATCGGATTTGGACTCCGGCTGCGCAATCGCTCAAGCGTCTTGTCAGCGACGCTGCCGCTGCGGGCGTGACCATCGGCATCACCGACTCCTACCGCACCTATGACCAACAGGTTGAGATCGCCCGGCGAAAAGGCCTTTACAAGAATGGCGGATTGGCAGCCGCCCCGGGGACAAGCAGCCATGGCTGGGGACGCAGTGTCGACCTCGACATATCCCCCGAAGGCCAGGCATGGCTGCGAGAGCACGCTGCCGACTACGGGTTCATCGAAGACGTGCCTCGCGAGCCATGGCATTGGACGTACCAGGCCAACAGCTGAGATTGTCGGCTCAAGCTCGCCGCAAACCACACGCCCACCGCCCGTCATCTGGCCTTTATCGACGGC
Organism: Actinomycetota bacterium; assembly: GCA_016178435.1. Classification (GTDB taxonomy): domain Bacteria; phylum Actinomycetota; class Acidimicrobiia; order Acidimicrobiales; family CADCSY01; genus JACOTK01. Next base: position 3,733 of record JACOTK010000213.1, on the reverse strand, counting down.
CCGAGCACTGCTGCCATGGCCACTCCCGCCGGCAGGGCCAAGCTCTGTCAGTCGTAGATGGTCGTCCCATGGTCGAACAGGCCGAGGAACCAAGTCGAGGAGCCGGCCACAAGAAGGGCAAGCAGCATATAGAGCTCACGGTGACCAAAGGGCAGCAGCACCAAGCCCTCGGTCATCAACATGGCGTCGTTGAGGATGACAATGAGAATACCCAGCACAACACCCACCCAGCCAGCAACTCTATGCCAGCGCGGCCGCGGCCGAAACTTCAGTTTCGGCTGCGTATACCTGCTGGATGGTTCGGGGACACGGTCATTGACGATCGTTTCCCGCTGCTTTTTCGATGGTGTGACCCGCCCACCATGCTGCTTCCTCTGTGCCATGGCACAATGCTACGACATGCTGTCGTAGCATTGGCGCCGCCTTCACGTTTGCCACACCGATCGACATCTTGCCTCATGGCGCCGGTGGCTACTTCTCCAATGGCTCCGCATGGCGGCGAAACACATAGACGGCCGCTCCCACCTCAGGCGGCAACACCAATCGGGATAGTGCCGGATCCTCCCCAAACGTAAAGGCGGACTGCCTCTTGTAATCGGCCCAGTTTCCGGAGTTGTGCTCGGAATGACTGCCGATCACGATGTACAGCTGCACGCTGCGTGTTCGAAAGACCTCTCGCTCGAACCTGTTCCCGGCAGGGGGCCACGAGCAGATGACCACCTCAGGCTGGTGGCGACGCAATGCAGCAGCAGCGTCTTTGCGAAGGACCGTCTCCGGGTACGTCACGCTGTGGCTCCAGCTGTAATCGTCGGTCGCGATCGTTGACACACCCTCCGCTTCCAGGAAGCGAGCAAGCGTCCCGTCGCCGGCAGCGATCTCCAAGCAGGAACGCTTGCCGATCATCGCCGCCAATTGCTTCATGAACGGCTTTGAGTAGAAGCAGTAGATTCCCTTGGGTTCAACCAGTGGCATCAAGAGCCGCTTCTGCCAAAGCAGCGGCCACACCAGACGAAACCAATGCAATGAGACAGGCTTGCGATCCAAACCGCGGGCGAACAGCAGCTTTTGGGCGACAAAGCCGTTGAGCAGATTGAACCGAATCCTTCCCTCGGTAACTCCGGTCGCGATCTGAAGGCGCATCTGTCGAAGCAACGCTGCGGCGAGATGTCGGCGGATCTGGAGCGACAAAAGAGCCTGTTCGTCGTTTGGGACACGACCACGACCGGACCCACGCCGACGGTATCCTCCTCCTCGAGGCGTTGACAGCCCGGCAATGTAGGCGACGAGGCGATCCTCATCGCCTTCGGCCAACACCTGGCCCAGCTCGTGTTGTACTTCCTGCCATTCCCTCGGAAATGTTTCGGCAAGCTCGGCAACCGAAGGGGATCCCTCGAGCCACCGATGGACGTCCTTGGGATTCCGTCTCAGCTGCTCACCGTATGGGTGACGCGACTTTGTCAGTTGGTCCATGCATCCCCGTCGGCAAATTCAACGCAGGGCTGAGCCTCGGGCTCAACCGCTCGATGGGAATCGCCCCGGTGGCTGCCGACCCATCCCTGCACGTCGAAACGGGAGAACGGACAGGTCCACAACCCTCAGCAGCAGCCTTGGCAGCGCAGCCTGCGATAGGCGAAAGCGGCGGGAATGATGGGCGCCCAGAAGGTGAGCAGTCGATAAGCGAGGATGCCTGCCACCGCCGGCGCTGCAGGAACACCCAACGCGCTGAGCCCAACCACGAGGCCCGCCTCGACGACACCGAGGCCGCCGGGAAGTGGGCCAAGGGGGGCAATGGTGGCCACCGCCAGGTAGACGCCGGCGACGACGAGCAAGGAAGGCTTGGCGCCGAAGGCCCACAGTCCGGCGTCAAGCGCAGCGACCCGCGCCGCGGTGACTCCGGCGGCCCCGACGAGCAGGGGGACGGCCCGGGTGTGAGCACGTAGATCTGTTGGGAGTGCCCACAGATCGCCAAGCGCTGCTCGGATCCCGGGGCCACGGCGCAGCGGCTGCCAAAGTACGGCGCCGAGCACGGCGAGAGCGACGGCGACGGCGACAAGAACGACCCATCCCCCGGGCAGAGCGCTGCTGTGAAAGCTGCTGCGAGCGAGCAGCACCCATGAAGCAACGAGAGCAGCAACGTGGACGGCGAGCCCGGCGGCACGGGTGCGGCGCACCGCCTGATCCGCCTCGACGGGGTCAAGTCCGGCGGCATGCAGGTAACGGGTGACGACCGTGAGGCTCCCTTGTCCCGGCGGGGTCATCTTGGAGGCAAAGCCTGCGGCAAGCTGGACGGCCGTGGTGCGCCCCAGGGGAAGACGGATCGGAGCAGCGGCCATCAGTGCTACGGCGGCGGCAACATACCCGGACGCGGCGGCAAGGGCGCCGAGAAGCAACCAACGCCAACTGCCGTCACCGACGACATCAGCCAACTCGCCAACCCCTGCCACCCGGGTCACCAAATGGTGCAGCGCCCATACAGCCAGGCCGGCGGCGCCGATGACTCCCGGACGCAGTGGGAGACGCACCAGCTTCTCCCGACCAACCGAGACGCCACGCTCGCCAAGCGCGACCCGCAGCTCCTGGAGCAGACCCGGATGGCCAAGCACGTCCCGGCGGGTGCCGGCAGACAGGACAAGAGGCTGGAGCAGACGAGCGGTAGCGGTGAGCGTCTCAGCCCCAAGGGCTCGAGTGGCCGCGTCAACAGCTCGCTTCGGCCCGACCAGACAGGCAGTGGCAGCCAACAACTCGGCCACGTCAACCGCGAGCAACCGGTCGGTGGCGCCGGCCTCGGCAAAGCCCCAGTCCACCAACCAGGGACGCCCGTCGGGGTCGACCATGACGTTGGCGGCGCGTAGGTCCCGGTGAACAAGGCGGGCCTCCCGCAGTCGGGCCACCTGAGTCCAGAGGTCGTCAAGGAGCTCATCACCGACCTCATCGGGGTTGAGGGAGTTGAGCGGGACGGCGTCAAGAAGCTGTTGGGCCTCCAACCAGACACCACCGCCCGTGTCGGTGGTGACCACCACCTCGGGCACGCGCGCCCCCGCCCGACCGGCAAGCACGGCAAGGAAGGCCTCGTGCTCGAGTTGGCGTTTGGGGGAGGAAAAGGGCGCCTCGTCACCCGTCTCGCGAAGTGCGAGGAAACGGCACAGCTTGTAGAGCACGTCGGCATCACGCTGGTCGCGACCAACAGCCTTCACGAACAGCGGCTGGTCGGGGGTGAACGCCCGGTAGGGAATCGAGCCTCGGGCATCGGCATGGACGCGCTCCACGGCCGTGACAGGGTGACCGGCGGCGGCCAACGCGCGGGACACCTCCTCCGGCATGGGGACGTGGCCCGGGGTCCCACGAGCCAAATGCACCACCGCACCCACAGCCCAGCCCAGTGCGGCGCCGCCGATCACATCGAGGGGAAGATGAGCACCGACGTAGACGCGAGCGGCGGCGACCGCCCACACACCGAACCAGGCTGCCCAGCGCACCCGGCGGCTCACATTCCCTGCGGCAACGGTGGCAAGGGCAGCGGCGACCGCTGCATGTCCTGAAGCGCCCCGGGTTTTTTGGAGGCTGGGTTATCCCGACACGAGGTCGGGTTGTTGGCTGTTGTGACGATAGTAGGAGGCCTCGTACTCGACGGGCGGGACGTGGCCGATCTCGCCGTGAAGGCGAATCCCATTGAACCACCACACCCAGTTCAACGTGGCGAGCTCAAGGTCGTCGACGCCGCGGAAGGGGCCTT
>JACOTK010000212.1 GCA_016178435.1 Actinomycetota bacterium | reverse complement strand
TGCCTGCCCAGCACCAGCAACCGCGTCTGTTCGCTCATCGCTTCCCCTGCTCTTGTCGCGTGGTCGCCGGGCAGTGCACCGGCCAATCGTAGATGGTCTGTCAGGTCCGCGCCATGGGTACGACCCAATTGACCCCGTAGCGTACTGTCATCACTTCGCAATGTGACGACCAGCTCAGATCAGGGTCAGATAAGAGGTGAGTGACCATTGGGGTCACCTGAGGAGGAACGAATCATGTATACGTTTGCCGTCCTTGCCCTGTCGGCCCTGGCGACCATCAAAGTGGTGGACTTCCTGGCCGGCAATGTTGCACAGCTCGATCGCATACGCTCACTGCTCACGTTCGTGGTCTCGGTGGGAGCCATGATGATGCTGGACTACTCGATGTTCGAGGCCTACGGCATCAAGGTGGACAATCACGACGTGGCGGTGCTGTTCACCGGTTTGGTGACCGCAGGGCTGACATCCCCGTGGCGTGCGTTGTTCACCTGGTTCACCCATGATCGGGCGATGGCGGACGAGACACTTGGTCGGGCCACTTCCCTTCGCAAGGTCGCGTAACCGCTTCATGCACTGCCGTGGTTCGGGCACCGGTCTGCCGGTTCCCGAACCACGGCGCGTTCGACGTCGGGGGAACTCGGCCTACCGGCCCCTGGGCCGGCTCCTACGGGTCCCCGCCCCATTCGCCGCGGGCTTGGAGAACCTCACGCAGGACCGCCGGGCGATCGGTCATGATGCCGTCGACGCCGAGGTCGAGGAGTTGGTGCATCTCGGCGGGGTCGTCGATGGTCCACACGTGCACCTGGAGACCGCGGCGGTGTGCCGTGTCGACGAAACGCTGATCGGTCAGCGTCACCCCCCGGGTTCGATGGGGGACCTGGGCACACGCGGCTCGCACGGTTCCGAACGGAAGGCCCATGCCCGCCGCCCGCAGACGGGCCGTGCCGCCGGGGCCGAGCGATGTGCACAACTCGGGCCCGACCAGGCGTCTCAGCCGCGCAAGGCGCCGATCGGAGAAGGCGCCCACGCAGACCCGCTCAACACTGTTGGTGCGTCGGAGTGCCTCGGCGAGCGCATCCACGGCCGAATCGTGCTTGGGGTCGATGTTGATGCGCAACGTGGGCCAGGTGCCGAGGAGGTCCTCGAGAAGCGGGATGGGTTCCACCCCCGCGACCCGGGCGCGGCTGACCTGTGCCCAGGAGAGATCCCGGATGCGTCCCTTCGAGTCGGTGACCCGGTCCAGTGACTCATCGTGAAAGGCGACGAGCACGCCGTCCCGGGTGACGTGCACGTCGGTCTCGACATAGCGGTAGCCGAGCGACACGGCATTCTCGAACGCGGGCATGGTGTTCTCGGGCCAGTCCCCGGCGCCGCCTCGATGGGCGAAGGCGAGGATGCCCGGATGATGCAGAAACGGCCGGGTCGAGGCAGGCATGACGGTCTCAACGGTACTGCGCCGGCAGCACCGAAACGTGGTCATGGCAGCGTCAACACGTCATCGGGCACCACAAGAGGCCACGATGGAGCGATGTCACCCGACGGAGAGTCCCTTCATGTCGAACCCTCCGCATTGGTGGCCCCGGCGCTCGGAGCCCCGATGGGCACAGCGATCGCCGTTGCGACCGCAGGCGTGCTCCCGGTCTTCCTGGCGGGAGCGGTTGGCGTCCAGCTGCGAGCGGACCTCCACTTCGGCACCCAGGGCCTGGGGCTCATCACCGCGGTGTTCTTCGGAACCGCTTCGCTCACCTCGGCGATCAACGGCCGACTGGCCGAACGCATCGGTGCTGTCCCGGCCATGCGTGTCGGAGCCATCCTTGCGGCCACATCACTTGGCACGGTGGCAATCGCCGCCAGGTCGTTGTCGTCGCTTCTGGCGGCGCTGGTGATCGGGGGCCTGGCGAACGCGTTGGTCCAGCCAGCCACCAACCTCTTTCTTGCCCAACGCGTCCCGACGACCCGTCTGGGCCTGGCCTTCGGGGTGAAGCAGTCGGCGATTCCCGCGGCGACCCTGCTCGGCGGTCTGGCGGTTCCGGCGTTTGCCCTGACGGTCGGGTGGCGTTGGGCCTTTGCGGTCGGTGCGGTCGGCGCAGTCCTGGTGGCTGTGCTGATTCCGAAGGGGCCGAGGCGATCGGGACGGCCCCGGAGTCGGGGTCGTGGCGACGATGACGTCGGTCTTCGCCCGCTGCTCCTTCTCGGCATCGGTGCCGGCCTCGGGGCCGGGGCAGCAGGAACGCTGGGCGCCTTCCTGGTGAGCAGCGCGGTGTCGGCCGGCTTTGCCGAGGGCGCCGCCGGATTGTTGGCGTCCCTGTGCAGTGGCGTGGGGCTCGTGACCAGACTGGTCTCGGGAGCCCGCGCCGATCGCCGTGGTGGCCGTCACCTGTCGACGGTGGCCGTCATGATGGCGACAGGATCGCTGGGTTACCTCGCCATCGCAACGGACATCCCGGCGGTGATGGCGCCCGGCGCCGTCGTCGCCTTCGCCCTGGGTTGGGGATGGCCAGGTCTGTTCAACCTCGCGGTGGTGAAGAACAACGCCGGTTCGCCCGGGGCCGCAACCGGCATCACCCAAACGGGCACCTATCTCGGTGCTGTGGTGGGACCACTCCTGTTCGGGGTGGCGGTCGACGCCGGCTCGTATTCGCTTGCATGGTTGGGCGCCGGCGTCATGTCACTCGCCGCGGCATGGGCCGTGCAGGCGGGACGTCGAGCGCTGCTCGTCGACCGCGCGGGACGATCCTCCCGATGACGGGTTGGCGGTACCGGGGGTGTCGACGCCGACCCCGTGGGCTTGAACCCCCCTGGAGGAGACTCCATGCGGGTTCGAACCCCACCCCGGTCACATCGGTTGAGCTGGGCTGACGCGTCTTCGAGGCGTCGAGAGACGGTCAGCACGGACGCCGGATCTGCACCAAATTTGCACAGAATGATGTGCGACTCCGGTTCATGCTTGACGTTGTGGCTCCGGTAGGTGGGTGACAGTTTCGGGACACGACTCCGGCAGCTGGGCGACAGTGACTCCGGTAGCTGCTTGACACCTCACGCTTTTGGTGTGGTGGCGTGGCGTGGCGGTGGCGCGGGTCTTGCCGATTCCAAGCTCGCCCGACTCCGTCACGCCGCACTGGCACCTTCAAGGGCACAGTCCGGATACTTGATCTCGCCAGGTGGGCTGGATGTTGGGTTGCACTCGACGAGAACGATGAAGTGCAGAGCGACGCTGACACACTCATGGTGCTCGTCGATACCGATGGAATCGAGGGAGTCTCGATCATGGGTACGCCGGTCCATGCAGTGAGCGACCAGCCTGAATGTTCTCGCTGCGCTACTGGCGTCGTGCGAGAATGTGACAATGAGTCTCGCTGCATCGGAGATCGGGGGGCATACCGTCGACGTCGCGCGCCTGGAGGACATTTGCACCCGGTACGGGATCGCCGAGCTCTCGGTCTTCGGCTCGGTGGCTCGAGGCGATGCGACCCCAACGAGCGATGTCGACTTGTTGTATGTGCTGCAGCCTGGTGCGCGTCTCGGGTTCGCGATCGACGACCTGGAGGATGAGCTCGCCGACCTGTTCGACCGGCGCGTCGACCTGGTCGCAAGGAAGGCGGTGCACCCGTTGCTGCGTCCTGAGGTCGAAGCGCAGGCCCGGACCGTCTATGCGGCGTGACGGCGTTCTGCTCGCCGAGATCGTCGAGGCCGGCAAGCGGATTGTGGCGCTGGTCGCGGATCGCTCGTCGGCCGACTTCGAAGACGACCCCGATCGACGGGACGCGCTGCTGTGGAACTTCACCGTTCTCGGGGAGGCGGTAGGTCAGCTGTCGGACGAGATCAAGGACCATCATCCCGAGATCGGTTGGAGCTCACCCGTTCGGATGCGCAACCGCATCGTGCACGGCTATTGGTCGATCGACCTCGACATCCTCGTGACTACTGCACGAGACGATCTCGGCGGGTTCCTCGACGCCGTCCGGGCCCTACTCGACGCGCAGTCCGACCCGGCAGACCGGACCTGACCACCGGTCGA
>JACOTK010000211.1 GCA_016178435.1 Actinomycetota bacterium | reverse complement strand
GCAACGCCACCGGACCTGCGCCGCAGGCAGCCGGGCTACCGAAACGGAGAGCAAGGAAGATGATCGGAGCGGTTCTCACCACACTGGCAGGCAAGATCGCGCTGGCCGGCGCTGCAACAGCGGCCACGGTCGGCAGCCTTGGCGCCGCCGGCGCCCTACCGGGCCCCATGCAATCCTTCGTTGCCGAGAAGGTCAGCGCCGTCGGGGTTCAATTCCCCGATCCCCACGCCGCCGGTGTCGCCAAGGTTGCCGCCGCCGGCGATTTCAAGGTGGAGGCATTGCTCGCCGCAGTCGACCACAACCTCACCGATCTGACGGTACCCGAGGGCGCCGATGGCAGCCTGGCCGACCCGGCCATGTCCGCAGACGTGTCGGCAGCGCAACAGGCTCGGATCAAGGAGCGTTGTGATCGGGCAATGGCTCATGTCGATGATCAGTACGCCATGCAGAGCGCTCAGGTGGACAACGAGAAAGCCTCGGCGAACCTCGACGAGCACTACCGGGAAGCCCGATCCAAGGTGGACGCGCACTGCAGCGAGGCGCTGGCCAGGGCAGAGGCAAAGTTGGCCAAGGCGGGTGAAGGTGTCAGCTCTGATGTGGCGGACGATCCCGACAACCTGATCGGTGACGAATCCGGGCACAAGTCGGATGTCGGAGAGGCCGACAAGGACAAGGCCAAGAAGGACGACTCGGACGCGGACGAGGTCGAGCAGAAGGCACGTGAGAACGAGAAGGCACGTGAGAACGAGAAGGAAGGTCGAGGCGCCAAGAGCGACGATGAGCCGAGCTCCGACGTCTCGGTCCCATCGGATTCCTCTTCCAGCCCGACAACGTCTGATGTCGACTCCGACTCCTCCGACTCATCGGGCTCCGGCTCATCGGGATCCGACTCATCGGGATCCGACTCGGGCAGTGGCAACTGAGGCAACGATCCGGCCCTCGGAGTCGATGTGGGTCAGACGCAGATCCCCGCGGCAGGGGCGAACGTCAGTTGACCTCTGCTGCGGGCGCGGCGAACTGGGAGTTGTACAGGGCGAAGTAGGCGCCGCCCTTGGCCAGCAGCTCCCCATGGTTGCCCTGCTCGACGATCTGACCCCCGTCCATCATGAGGATGGTGTCGGCGTCGCGGATGGTGGAGAGCCGATGAGCGATGACGAAGCTCGTGCGATCCGAGCGCAGCGCCGCCATGGCGCCCTGGATCAGCACTTCGGTGCGGGTGTCGACCGAGCTGGTCGCCTCGTCGAGGATCAGGATCGTGGGGTCGGCGAGGAAGGCGCGGGCGATCGTGATGAGCTGGCGTTCCCCGATGCTCACGCTCGTGCCCTCGTCGTCGAGAACGGTGTCGTAGCCCCGGGGGAGCATCCTGACGAAGCGATCGACATAGGTTGCCCGGGCGGCGGCCATGAACTGGTCCTCGCTCGCCTGGAGGTTGCCGTACATGATGTTGTCGCGGATCGTCCCTCCGAAGAGCCAGGCATCCTGCAGCACCATGCCCATGTGCGAACGGAGCTCCCGTCGGGTCATCAGGGCGATGTCACGACCGTCGAGGCGGATGTGGCCGGCGTCGAGCTCGTAGAAGCGCATCAGGAGGTTGACGAGGGTGGTCTTGCCTGCGCCGGTGGGCCCCACGATCGCCACGGTCCGTCCGGGCTCGGCGACAAGTGACAGATCCTCGATGAGGGCTACGTCGGGCCGGTAGGAGAATCGCACGTGGTCGAACTCCACGAGCCCACGCGCGTCGGACGGGGCGTGTTGTTCGTCGACGTCAGCACGTTCCTCGGGGGCGTCGAGCAACTCGAAGACGCGCTCGGCCGAGGCGACCCCCGACTGCAGCACGTTCGCCATCGACGCCAGCTGGGTCAGCGGCATGCTGAACTGACGTGAGTACTGGATGAAGGCCTGCACGTCACCGAGGGTCATGGCGCCCGAGGTCACCCGCAGCCCGCCGACCACCGCTATCACCACGTAGTTCAGGTTGCCGAAGAACATCATGGCGGGCTGGATGGTGCCCGAGATGAACTGTGCCCCGAAGCTCGCGGTGCACAGCTGCTCGTTCTCGGCATCGAAGCGTTCCTCGACGTCGTGTTGTCGACCGAACGCCTTGACGAGCGCATGGCCCGTGAAGACCTCCTCCACATGCGCGTTCAGCGTGCCGGTGTGGCGCCATTGAGCCATGAAGCGCTGTCGTGAGTGGGAGGTGATGAACTTCACGGTTCGCAATGACAGGGGAATGGTCACGAGCGCCACCAGCGCCAGCAGCCACGAGATGGTGAACATCATCACGAGCACGCCGACCAGCGACATCATCGAGGTGAGCAGCATGGAAAGGGTCTGCTGCAGGGTCTGTGAGACGTTGTCGATGTCGTTGGTGACCCGACTGAGCAGATCACCTCGGGGTCGGCGATCGACGTACTGCAGGGGGAGGCGGTTCAGCTTGTCCTCGACCTCGGCTCGCAAACGTTGCATGGTCCGCTGCACCACGCCCGCCAGGAGGAACGACTGCAGCCACTGCAACGCCGCCGAGGCCACGTAGAGCGCTGCAACGGTGAGCAGGACCTCGTGGAGTCTCGGAAAATCGATGCCCGCTCGGCCGTTCCTGCCGATCAGGCCGTCGAAGACGATGTTGGTGGCGTGTCCCAGAATCTTGGGCCCGACCACCGACATGGAGACACTTGCGATCGCCATCACCACCACCGTGATCACGCCGGCAAGTTCGGGGCCCAGGCGGGCGACCAGTCGCCGAGTCGATGCGCCGAAGTTCTCGGAACGCTCGACGGGCATGCCTGCGAGCGCCATACGACCGGCAGGTCCGGGAGGCAGGTTTGGGCGTCCCTGGGGCATCACGGTATTGGGCGCCTCGGTCGAATCGGCCGGGTCGGTTCCATCGCTCATGCGGCCTCCTCCTCGGAGATCTGCGAGGCCACGATCTCGGCATAGGTGGGACAGGAGAGGCGCAACTCGTCGTGGGTGCCGATGCCGACCATCTCACCGCCCTCCAGCACGATGATCTGATCCGCGTTGCGAATCGTGGTGACCCGTTGGGCAACGATGAGGACGGTCGCAGTCGCGGTGTGCGGGGCGAGGGCAGCTCTGAGTCGGGCGTCGGTTGCGAGGTCGAGCGCCGAGAACGAGTCGTCGAACAGATAGATCTCCGGTTTGTGCACCAAGGCCCTCGCTATGGCGAGCCGCTGGCGCTGACCCCCCGAGACGTTGGTGCCTCCCTGGTTGATCCGTGATGCGAGCCCGTCGGGCATCGCCCGCACGAAGTCGGCGCCCTGTGCGACCTCGAGCGCCTCCCAGAGCTCGTCCTCGGTGGCCTCGGCATCGCCGAAGCGCAGGTTCGTGGCAACGGTTCCGGAGAACAGATAGGGCTGTTGAGGCACCAGGCCGATGCGACTCCAGAGCACCTCGGGCGCCAGGTCACGGACATCGACATCGTCCACCAGCACGGCGCCGGCGGTGGCGTCGAACAGGCGCGGGACCAGATGGATCAAGGTCGTCTTGCCCGAACCGGTGCTTCCGATGACGGCCGTGACCTGGCCGGGCCTCGCGACGAAGGAGATGTCGTGCAGCACTGCGGATGCCGCTCCGGGATAGTGGAACTCGACATGACGGAACTCCAGGAGACCCTGGGTGGACACGGCGTGAACCGGGGTGGATGCCGGCAGCACCGAGCTTTGCGTGTCGAGCACCTCGACGATGCGATCAGCGCACACCGAGGCCCGAGGGATCAACATCACCGCAAAGGTGGCCATCATCACCGACATGAGGATCTGCACGAGGTAGTTGAGGAAGGCCACGAGCGCGCCGATCTGCATCTCGCCGCTGCTGATGCGATTGGCCCCCAACCAGACGGCGGCCACCATCGAGACGTTCATGACGACCATGACCGTCGGGAACATGCGTGCCATGAGTCGGCCGGCCTGCAGCGAGGTCGCGGTGAGATCGGCGTTCGATGCCCCGAAGCGCCGGACCTCGTCGGGCTCGCGCACGAAGGCACGGATCACCCGGATGCCGATGATCTGCTCCCGCAACACGCGGTTGATCGAGTCGATCCGCTCCTGCATGGCCCGGTAACGGGGGACCATGCGCACGACGACCAGGCCGACCGCCAACACGAGCACGGGCACATTCACCAGCAGCATGGCCGAGAGCCCTACATCCTGTCGCAGGGCCATGATGACGCCGCCGACCAGGGTGATGGGAGCCGCAACGAGCATCGTGCAACCGAGGACGACCAGCATCTGGACCTGCTGCACGTCATTGGTGATGCGGGTGATCAGCGACGGGGGTCCGAAGTGGTTGACCTCGCGGGCGGAGTAGCTCGTCACCTGGTGGAAGAGGCTGCGACGTACGTCACGACCGAAGCCCATGGCCGAGCGCGAACCGAAGTAGACCGCGCCGATCGAGAACACGATCTGCACCAGGGTGACGCCGAGCATCACCGCTCCCATGCGCCAGATGTAGGGATGGTCGTTGCGCGCGATGCCCTTGTCGATGATGTCGGCGTTGAGGCTCGGAAGCATCAGGGCGGCAATGGTCTGCACGAGTTGCAGGACCATCACGGCGATCAGGGCGCCCCGATAGCGACGCAGGTGGGTGGTCAACAACCGAAGCAACATCAGCGGTCTCCTTGCAGGATTGCGAGGCCTTGGTCCGGGTCGGTCGCCTCGGTCGTCTCGGCCGGGTCGCCCCGGTTGTCGGGACCGGGTCGAACGAAGAGGTCCGCGAGCATTTCCAGAGAGGCGATCACCGGACCGACGTAGTCGGCGCCGTCGGGTCCGAGACGATCGACCAGGGAAACCTCGACAAGGTCCTCGACTCGCCTCAGGTCCCGCCGTGTCCGAGCTGCGAGGTGGCGATGGTCGGGCGAGGGGGCGACGAGGGTGCGGCGCCGATCCCGGGGGTCGGCCTCGGTGATCAGGACCTCGGCCGTCCGCAGGCGCGCGACCGCCGAGGACACGTGGCTCTGGGGAAAGCCTGTTCGTGCGGCGATCTGGCCGATCGTGGTGCCCGGGTGCTCGAACACGTCGACCAGGACGAGGCGCACCCCGGTGGGGAGGTCGCGAACCG